>NZ_APCR01000391.1:0-9257 GCF_000410635.1 Comamonas sp. B-9 | reverse complement strand
CTGCTGCGCGTGGCCCCGGCCAAGGACAGCAGCGCAGGCGCAGAAGGCGCCTCGGAGCGCCGCTACAGCGCGCTGCCGCTGCGCCCCAGCAGCCGGCCGCTGAGCGGGGGCGAGCGCATCTTCTCGCTGGGCAACCCGCTCGATGTGGGCTTTGCGATCACCGAGGGCACCTACAACGGCCTGGTGCAGCGCAGTTTCTACCCGCGTATCTTCTTTGGCGGCACCTTGAACCCGGGCATGAGCGGTGGCCCGGCCATCGACACCCAGGGCCGTGTGGTCGGCGTCAATGTGGCCAAGCAGCTGGGCGCCGAGCAGCTGAGCTTTCTGGTGCCGGTGGAGTTTGTCGAGCAGCTGCTCGCCCAGGGCCGCGAGGCCGCCCCGGTCAAGGGCGCCATGCATGCCGAAGTCACGCGCCAGCTGATGGCGCACCAAAAGGACCTGGTCGACCGGGTGCTGAGCGGCAGCAGCCGCACAGAGCGCTATGGCCCCTACCGCGTGCCCGTGCCGTCCGAGACGCTGGCGCGCTGCTGGGGTGACGGCCGCGAGCGGCGCAGCGAATCGCTGTTTGATTTTGAGCGCAGCCAATGCCGCATCGACAGCGAAGTCTTCACCGGCGACGGCGATGTCGGCGGCCTGGGCATGCGCTACGAGGCCTATGACGCGCCGCGCCTGAGCCCCTGGCAGTTTGCGCACACCTATGGCGCCAGCTTTGCCAATGAGCCCATGCGCAAGCGCGGCAACCGCGTGCGCACCGGCTATGAATGCCGCGAGGATTTTGTCGCGGGAGACGCCAAGCTGCCGCTGCGCGCCGTCGTCTGCATGGCCGCCTACCGCAAGTTCAGCGGCCTCTATGACCTGACCGTGCTGGCCGTCTCGGTGGACCAGCCGCGCCAGGGCGTGCTCGGCCGCCTCAACGTCAGTGCCGTGAGTTTTGACAATGCCCAGCGCCTGGCCCGCCAGTACCTGCAAGGCTTCTCCAGCGAGGCCGCCCAATGAGCCAGCACGATTACCCCGAATTGACCGACATCGCCCCCGACCACGAAGAAGCCAGCACCCAGGCACCACCCCTGGCGCAGGAGCCCGAAGGCGCGGTGCTGGAGCTGGTTGAGCGCGGCCACCGCCTGGCCATGGCCCTGCCGGTGTATGCCTGGCCCTGCACGATTGGCCGCGCCGCCACCAATGACCTGGTGCTGACCGACCCCAGCATCGGCCCCAGCCATGTGCGCCTGCACCAACCCAATGCGGGGCAATACGAGGTCGAGGTACTCGATAGCACCAATGGCGTCTGGCACGGCCGGCGCCACTACAGCGCAGGCGAGCGCTTTGTCTGGCAGCCCGGCCAGCGCCTGACCCTGGGCCGGGGCGTGCAGCTGAACCTGCGCAGCACCGCCCTGCCGCTGCCCACCACCCAGCGCTGGCGCCCGTTCTCGCGCGCCCAAGGGCTGCTGACGGCCATGGCCCTGGTGCTGCTGGTGCTGCTGTCGGCCTGGACCACCTGGCTGGGTGCCACCGAAACCGGGGCCCTCGCCCGCCAGCTGCCTGCCATCCTGCTGTGGATGCTGGGCGGCCTGCTGGTCTGGACCCTGGGCTGGTCGATGATGGGCAAGCTGTTCACCGGGGTGACGGGCTTTTGGCGCCATGTCTGCATCGCCTCGGTCGGCATGGTCGCCATGGCCTTGCTCGATGTGCTGCTGTCGGTGACGGGCTTTGCGCTGTCCTGGCCGCTGCTCAGCCGCTTTGCCAGCCTGGCGTCCTTCAGCTTGATGGCCGTGGTCATCTGGTTCCACCTGCGCGCGGCCACCCTGGTGTCGGCCCGCACCTTGGCGCTGGCCGTTGGCGGCCTGCTAGTGCTGGGCGTGGGCGCCAAGCTGGGCCTGCAGTGGCAGACGCAAAAGCGCCTGGGCGACAACCTTTACATGTCCACCATGCTGCCGCCGGAGTGGCGCTGGGCGCCCACCACCTCGGTGGACCAGTTCATGCAAGGCACTGACAACATGCGCGAGCAGCTGCAAAACCGCAGCCAGCTGGAAAAGGACGACGACGAGGAAGGCGACGACAGCGGTCTCGATTGAGCATGGGATGCGGCGGGGCAAGCCGCAGCCCTTGACTGACAAACCGGCGGCGGCCCGCTAGCATCGAGGGACTCGACCTGATTCCCGAAGGACCAAGATGCAGTACCGCCAGCTGGGCGCCAGCCCCCTCCAAGTCTCCGCCCTGTGCCTGGGCACGATGATGTTCGCCGACCAGACCGACCTCCAGGAGGCGGCCGCCATCGTGGCCGATGCGCGCGCCCAGGGCGTCAACTTCATCGACACCGCCGATATCTACAGCAAGGGCGAGTCCGAGCGCATGGTCGGCCAGCTGCTGCAAGGCCAGCGCGATGACTGGGTGCTGGCCACCAAGCTGGGCAACGCCATGGGCAGCGGGCCCAACCAAGGCTATTACTCGCGCGCCTGGATGCTGCGCGAGGTCGAGGCCAGCCTGCGCCGCCTGCAGACCGACCGCATCGACATTCTCTACCTGCACCGCGACCGCGCCGGCCTGCAGTTGCATGAGCCGCTGTATGCCCTCAAGCAGCTGATCGACAGCGGCAAGATCCTGTACTGGGGCCTGTCCAACTTTCGCGGCTGGCGCATTGTCGAGGCGGTCTACACCGCGCGCGAGATCGGCCTGCCGCCGCCCGTCGTCTGCCAGCCCTACTACAACCTGCTCAACCGCATGCCTGAGACCGACATCCTGCCCGCCTGCGCGCAGTTCGGCATCGGCGTTGTGCCGTTCAGCCCCATTGCACGCGGCGTTCTCAGCGGCAAGTACCAGCCCGGCATGGAGCCGCCCAAGGACAGCCGCGCCGGCCGCCAGGATGCCCGCATCCTGCAGACCGAGTTCCGCCCTGAATCCCTCGTGATCGCCCAGCAGGTGCAGCAGCACGCCGAGCAGCAAGGCATCAGCGCCGCGCAGTTCGCCACCGCCTGGGTGCTGGCCCACAACGCCATCAGCGCGGTCATCGCCGGCCCGCGCACCTTGAAGCAATGGCAGGACTACCAGCCCGCGCTGAACTACCAGATCACCGTGGACGATGAGCGCCTGGTCAACGGTCTGGTCAGCCCCGGCCACCCCTCGACGCCCGGGTATAACGATCCGGCGCATCTGTGGCCACAAGGGCGGCTGGTTTAAAGGCAGCTACACGGCGGCAGCCCAAGCCAGCCCATAAGGCAGCTGCGCAGGGCCAAACAAAAAATGCAGCACGCGCCGACGGCTGCTGCCGCTCGCTTTGGACGAGGCGTGCAGCAGCAAGGGCCGCATCACCAGCGCGGCGCCTTGGGCAGCCGGGCATGCGAGCTCTCCCCGTTCATCACGCAGCTGCAGAGCAGCTGCGCTGTCGATGACGCCCATGGCGTGCGAGCCCGGCACCACGCGCAAGGGGCCGTCATCGGGACCGCAGTCCTCCAGATGCACACGCACCGCCACCAGCTGCTCCAGCACCTGCGGGGGGGCCTGTACAAAATGGGTCGCGTCCTTGAGCGCCCAGCCCTTGAGCGCGGGGTGTTCCAGCTTGCGCTGCACGGGTATCGCCAGATCCTGGTGCAGCGCCACCAGCCAGTTGGTGTCGCGCGACTTTTCGAAATAGGTGCATTGCACCGCCAGATGGCCCTGAGGAATCAGATCGGCCAATGCCTGGGCTGCACGCAACTGCCCGGCCATGCGCTCACACCATGGCAGAGTCAGCAGATGGCGTGCGCCGGGCCCCTGCCCTGTGCGCCCTTGCAGGTCGGCCAGCACCGATGCGCAACCATCGGCAGGCAGCACACCGGGAACCAACGCAAAGCCGTCACGCGCAAAGGCATCTGCCAGCATGCGCTCAGTCCAATCCCCGCACCAGCGATATCGCCTCGTCCACCCGGTCCACCGCGTGGATGGTGATGCCCTCGATGGGCTTTTTGGGCGCATTGGCCTTGGGCACGACGGCGACGCTAAAGCCCAGCTTGGCGGCTTCCTTCAGGCGCTCCTGGCCGCGTGGGGCGGGGCGCACTTCACCGGCCAGGCCCACCTCGCCAAAGGTGATAAAGCCCTTGGGCAGCGCCTTGCCGCGCAGGCTGCTGGTGATGGACAGCATGACAGCCAGGTCAGCGGCTGGCTCGCCGATGCGCACGCCGCCCACGGCATTGACGAACACGTCCTGGTCAGCGCAGGCCACGCCGGCATGGCGGTTGAGCACGGCCAGCAGCATGGCCAGGCGGTCGCGGTCCAGGCCCACCGACAGGCGGCGCGGGCTGGGGCCGCCATCATCGACCAGCGCCTGGATCTCGACCAGGAGCGGGCGCGAGCCTTCCAGGGTGACGAGCACGCAGCTGCCAGGCACCGGCTCGCTGTGCTGGCTCAGAAAGATCGCGCTGGGGTTGTTCACGCCCTTGAGGCCTTTTTCCGTCATCGCGAAGACGCCAATCTCGTTGACGGCGCCAAAGCGGTTCTTGATGGCGCGCACCAGGCGAAAGCTGCTGTGCGTGTCGCCTTCAAAGTACAGCACGGTATCGACCATGTGCTCGAGCACGCGCGGGCCGGCCAGCGCGCCCTCCTTGGTCACATGGCCGACCAGCACCACCGCAATGCCGGTGCTCTTGGCCATGCGCGTCAGGTGGGCCGCGCATTCGCGCACCTGGGCCACCGAGCCGGGGGCCGAGCTCAGCTGGTCCGAGTACATGGTCTGGATCGAGTCGATGACGACAATGGCCGGCTGCGTGCTCTCGCAGGTGGCCAGGATCTTCTCCAGCTGGATCTCGCTCAGCACATTGACCTGGCTGTTGTCCAGCCCCAGCCGGCGCGAGCGCAGTGCCACCTGCGCGCCGCTTTCCTCACCGGTCACATACAGCGCGGGCAGCCCCTGGTGCTGCAGTGCATCCACCGCCTGCAGCAGCAAGGTCGATTTGCCGATGCCCGGGTCCCCGCCGATCAGCACCACCCCGCCTTCGACAATGCCGCCGCCCAGCACCCGGTCCAGCTCGGCAATGCCGCTGGGCGTGCGGGCCACTTCGGTGGCCTCGATGGCGGCCAGCGGCGTGACGGCCTGGGCCTGGCCGGCGTAGCCGGTGCGGCCGGTCTGGCTCAGGCGGTTCTTGCCGCCGCCTGCGGCCTCGGCCGTGCTCTCCACCAAGGTGTTCCAGGCATTGCAAGCGGGGCATTTGCCCAGCCAGCGCGGGCTGGTGCCGCCGCATTCGCTGCAGATGTAAACGGATTTTTCTTTGGCCATGGGGTGGACGTTTCGGAACAGACACCCATGGTAACGGCGAGCGCAGCACATGGCCGGCAAATCGATTAGCATCCCCAGGCGATGCGGCAGGCGCCATGCGCTGGCACCGCCGCCAACCCCCATCCAAGGAGCCCCATGAGCCAAGACCTGACCCTGTACTACGCCCCCGGAACCTGCGCGCAGGCCGTGCTGATTGCCTTGCATGAGGCGGGCGCTGCCTTTGATGCCCAGCGCCTGAACATGGCCGAAGGGGCGCAGCGCACGCCGGCCTACCTGTCCATCAACCCCAAGGGCCGCGTGCCCGCCTTGGTCACCCCGCAAGGCGTGCTGACCGAGACGGCCGCGCTGCTGCTGTATGTGGCGCAAACCCACCCCGACAAACAACTGGCGCCGCTGGACGACCCGTTCCAACTTGCCCGTCTGCAGGAGTTCAACAGCTACCTGGCATCGACCGTGCACATCAGCCATGCCCACCGCCCACGCGCTGCGCGCTGGGCCGACGACGAGGCGGCCCAGAAAGCCATGCAGGCCAAGGTGCCGCAGAACATGCGCGATGCCTTTGCGCTGATCGAGCAGCACTACCTGGGCGATAAGACCTGGGTGATGGGCGAGCAGTACACGGTGGCCGACGGCTACCTGTTCACGATGGCCGGCTGGCTCAAGAGCGATGGCGTGGATATCAACGAGTTTCCGCGCGTGGCCGCCCATTACGCCCGCGTGGGCGCGCGCCCTGCGGTGCAGGCAGCGCTGGCCCAGGCCTGAGACATTGAACAGGTTCTCAAGGCTGGTACTCAGCCGGGTCCAGGTGCTCGGCCGGCGGTGGTGGCGGCCGGGATACCCCTGCCACCGGCTCCCAGCCTGAGCCGTTCCAGTCATGCATGGCCGCTTCGCGCTGGTAGAAGCGGGCCAGCAGTTGGGCCCCTGCGGTGCTGCAGGCCTGGCGAACAATGCCGGCGCTGTAGACCGCCTCGTAGGCCAGGGGGGGCGGTATCTTGCCCACCACCTGCAGCTCGGCAGAACGCGGCAGCTCGCTGCGCAGCAGCAGGCCCAGCTCCGCATCGCCCCGCGCCACCAGCTGGGCCACCTGCGGGCCAAACACCTTGATGCTCTTGGGCAGAGCCTGGGCAGTCAAATCCAGCTCACGAAACAGCTTTTGCTCGATAAAGTCGCTGCCATCGGCCGACGGGTAGGCGATGCTGCGCATCGCCTCCAGCATCTTCTTGGCGTCTTCCGTGTCCTGGAGCTCGGGCACGGGGCGGCCGGCCTGCACGATGGCAATCAGCGGTGAACGCGCCACATCGTAGAGGCGCCCCGGCCGCACCAGGCCCTGGGCCTGCAACAGCTGCAACACCGCGCGCGGCGCCAGTACCAGATCGACGCAACCCGCCTGCTGCAGGTACTGGGCCAGCGCCTGCGCCACCGCAGGCGACGCGCCGTAGCCGGGCTCGGCGCGGATCTGGGTGGGGATCATCAGCTGCCCGGCCAGTGCCCGGTGCACAGGCACAAAGCCTTCGGTCATCAGCAGCTGCACCGGCAGGCTGGCCTGGTCCAGCGCGGGTTCCGCATCGGGCTGCGGCGGCTCGGAGGCGCAGCCCAGCAGCGCCGCAGCGGCACAGCTGAGCAGGAAGGAGCGGCGAAGAGGCATCAGGCGCATGCAGGCATTATCAGACAGCGGCGCCTTGGCCCTCTCACCCGCCCGTCAATTGGCCACGTTCAGCAGACGCCAGTCGATGTAGTTGTCCGCGCGGGTCGGGATGCTGACCTTCTTGCTGGTCGCCCAGGGGGTGATCAGGTTGAACAGCGGGATATGCGAGATGGCCTTGTGCTCGTTGAGCAGCACCTTCTCGATCAGCTGGTTGCGCAGCTTGAGGTCCGTTTCGGTCTTGACGCGCTCGATCATGGCATCTTGCTGCGGGTCGGAGAAGCGGCCCAGGTTGAAGTTGCCATCACCACTGCCGCCGGGCGAGCGCAGCAGCGCCTGCAGGCTGTAGTAGGCGTCAAACGTGGGCACCGACCAGCCCAGCAGGTAGACACTGGCTTCGTAGCGCTGGATCATCGGGAAGTAGGTCGCGAACGGGTAGGTGCGCAGTTTGGCCTTGATGCCCACCTTGGCCCACTGGGCACTGATGGCCTGGCACAGCTGCTCGTCGCTGGGGTAGCGGCCGGCCGGGCAGGAGAACTCGAACTCAAAGCCATCGGGGTAGCCCGCCTGGGCCAGCAGCTTCTTGGCGCCTTCCGCATCAAAGGCCAGGCGCTGGTCGGCCTGCTTGGTCCAGCCATTCACATGGTGGGCAATCAGGGTGCCGGTGGGCTGGGCCAGGCCGCGCATCACCACGCGCTGGATGGTGCCCATGTCAATCGACTGGTAGAGCGCCTGGCGCACGCGCACATCCTTGAAGGGGTTCTTGCCCTTGACGCTGGACTGAGGCAGCTCGTCGCGGTACTGGTCCATGCCCAGGAACAGGGTGCGGTCAGCCGCGGATTCGAGCACCTGCAGGTTGGGCGCCTGCTTGATGCGCTGCAGGTCGTTCATGCTCGGGTCGATGATGAAATCCACCTCGCCCGACAGCAGCGCGGCCGTGCGCGTGGCATCCGACTTGATGGGCGTGTAGACCGCCTGCGTGATGTTGCTGGGGTACTGGGTCTTGCCCCACCACTGCGGGTTGCGCTTGAGCACCAGGCGCGAATCCTGCGACCAGCTGTCGAGCACATAGGGGCCGGTACCCAGCGCATGGCGGTGGGCATAGTTCTCGTCCTTGGCCTTGATGTCCTTGGGCACCTCGGACTGGTGCTGCACCGCCCAGGGCTTGCTCATGATGCGCAGCTCGGTCAGCTGGTTGACCAGCACCGGGTTGGGCACGTCGGAGAAGATATCCAGCGTGCGGGCATTGACCACCTCGATGCGGTCGATGCCCTGGGTGTAGACGACAAAGCCGGAGCTCTTGGCCTTGGCGCGCTCCAGCGAGAACTTGACGTCATCGGGGGTCAGCGGCGAGCCATCGCTGAAGGTCACGCCTTCGCGCAAGGTGATGCGCAGCTGCTTGGGGTTGATGCGCTCCCACTTGGTGGCCAGCGAAGGCTCGGGCTTTTGCGTCTGGCTGTTGTACTCGACCAGCGCCTCATACACCGCGCGGTGCACGGAGTTGTTGACCCCAACATTCTGCGCATGGATATCCCAGGACGACAGGTCGGCCGATCGGGTCCAGCGGAAGTTCGATGCCTGGGCAGAAAATGCCATGCCGGCCACTGCGCCGGCGATGGCCAGGGTGCAGACGCTGCGCGCCCAGCCGTTGCGGCCTTGCAGATAAGTGGTGGGTTGCATCACAAATTCCTTCATTCCATGCAAAAAATCAAAACGCCGCACTATGGCAGTGCAGCCCGGCCGCGCCAACGATTTATTCGTTGTATCGATATGGGCCTGGCGCAGTGCAGATTCTGCTAGCGGCGGGCGGGCAGGCCAGTGTAACGGCCCCGCCAAAAACCGGATGCAGCCTAGGCCGAGGCGCGCCAGGCCAGCGCGACAGCACCCGCAGCACTGTCCAGATCCCAGAGCGCGATGCCGGCATTCCAGCCCTTTTGCCGCTGATCGGCTTCAGCCAGTGCCAGCCCGGCGCATTTGAGCTGGGCTTCCAGCCGCGCCCATTGCCGCGCAAAACCACGCTGCCAGGCCATCCCCCGCAAGCCAGCCAGCGCAGCGGCGGCATCGGGCTCCAGGTAGAGGGCAGCCACCGCCGGCCAGCCAGCGGCATCGATATCCGTGTGCTCATCACCGGGCGGGCCTTGCACATCGATACCGACAGTGCCGCCTTGCGTGCAGGCCCAGACCGCCAGCGCATCGGCATAGCTGATGGACAGTTGCCACCCTGGCAGCACCTGCCCGTTGCGCAGCAACTGCGGCGCCTGGCCGGCCCGGCGCTGCACGGCCAGTTGCGCTGGCTCGCAGCCCAGCTGTGGCGCCAAGGCCTGGCAGATCGCCAGGTAGACGGCCTCGCGCATGCTCTCGCGCGGCAGC
>NZ_KE148577.1:6890-7093 GCF_000410635.1 Comamonas sp. B-9 | reverse complement strand
TGGCGGCGCTGTGGCCCGCGCACCCGCAGCCGGCCGCCTATGCCGAGCGCTGCGCCTGGCTGCTGGCGCGGGGCCTGGGTCTGTGGGATGTCTATGCCGCCTGCGAGCGCGAAGGCAGCCTGGACACCAGCATCCGCAATACCCAGCTCAATGATTTTGTCGCGCTCCAGCAGCAGTGCCCGCAGCTGCTGGCTGCTGCGCAC
>NZ_KE148577.1:0-6880 GCF_000410635.1 Comamonas sp. B-9 | reverse complement strand
CTGCTGCGCACAACGGCGGTGAGAGCTTTCGCCATGCGCCCCGGGTGCAGGCCGTGCTGGGCCTGCCCAGCTACCGGCTGCCCTCCAGCAGCCCGGCCAATGCCTCATGGAGCTTTGAGCGCAAATTGGCCGGTTGGCGCGAGGTGATGCATCACTGTGGACTGCTGGCCTGAGCGCTGGCAGCAGGGCCACTGGCGCGCGCAGGGCTTGCAGAGACGGGGCTGCCGCCGACCATGCGCCATGACAGGCGCTGCACTGCAGGCGCCAGCAGCACCACGATCGTGAATGCCGCTGGCCAGGACAGCAGGTAGGCATGCAGCCAGCGCGAGAGAAAATCCCCGACAAAGCCCAGGTTCAACCAGGTGACCCAGGCGGTCATCAAGCCCGAGAGCAGCATGGACATGATGACGGAGGACAAAAAGCGTTGTTTGAGAGCGTTGGACATAAGCGAGCCAGAAAAAACAATGCCGCAGTCTAAAGCGATGCATGGCCTGCCCAATCCCTCCGCGTGGTCTGCATGCGACATTAACTATTGATGTGTGCTGTTTATTTTGTAATAACTATGGATGGCTTCAGGGAGCGACCGCGGCCTTGTTCCGATCCCCACCCAGTCCGGCGGGCCAGGGTTATGCACGGAGCTGGCGAGGACAACGGCCGATAATCCCTCCCCATGACGACTAGAAAAAAATCTCCGCAGCTGGCGCAGCCGCTGCCCGAGGTCACGATTTCCGACTTTGACGGAGCCCGCTACCTGCACCTGGGCACCCCCTGGGTCCAGGGCTCGATGCGCATCAAGAAGCCTTTTGATATCGACCTGGAATATGTGCAGCGCATGATGGCCTGGCTGCTGCTGGTGGACTGGCCCACGGTGCCCGAGCGCCGTGCGATGCAGCTGGGCCTGGGGGCCGCGGCGGCCACCAAGTTCTGCGCGCAAAAGCTCGGCATGGCCAGCACCACCGCCATCGAGCTCAACCCCCAGGTGATCACCGTCTGCCGCCAGTGGTTCAAACTGCCGCCCGACAGCGACAAGCTCCAGGTTGTGCTGGGCGATGCAGGGGTGGAGATCCAGAAGCCCCAGTACCTGCAGACCGTCGATGCGCTGCAGGTCGATCTGTACGACCATGAGGCCGCAGCGCCCGTGCTCGACAGCCCCGACTTCTACCAGCACTGCCGCAATCTGCTGACCGACGACGGCTGCATGACGGTGAACCTGTTTGGCCGCACCAACAGCTTTGCCCGCAGCCTCGCCCATATCCAGGAGGCCTTTGGGCCTGAAGCGGTCTGGCGCTTTGCGGCGACCAAGGAGGGCAATACCGTGGTGCTGGCCCAGCGCACGGCCAGCCGCCCCGGCCGCGAGCTGCTCAGCCAGCGCGCCGACCTGGTGCAGCAGCAGACGGGCTTGCCCGCGCTCAAGTGGTTAAAGGTTTTTAAACCTGTGCAGCCCCTGCTGGACTGACTTTACCTGGCATCCATGAAGCGATCAGGTATAAAGCCAGAAGACAAAAAAATACCGAGGGATACACCATGGCAGCGCCTGATCAGCCAAGCAAACACCACAAAAGCCGGGGCGATGCCTTGCCCGGCGATACCGCCGTCAAGAGCCGCTCGTCCAGTGGCTCGTCCGGCGCTGCGGCGCCGATCCGGCGCTCGGCGGTCTTTGTGCCTGGCCGGGTGGACGACGGTCCTGCGCCTGCCAAGTCCAGCGGCCCTGCGTCGGTCCCGTCCACACCCAGCGGGTTGGGCCCGGCCTCGGCGCCGCCAGCGCGCAGCGGCCTGCCTGCGCTGATGCAGCGCGCCCTGGACCTGACCCAGATCATCAACTGGCTGCAGACCGATGGCTGGATCAGCCCCGAGCTGGCCCAGGCCACCATCGACCGCTGCAGCCATGCGTCCAGCAGCCAGCACCCGATCGTGCGTCTGGCCAGCGTGGTGGTGCCGCGCCAGCTCGATGGCAAGGCGCTCGATGTGGAGCTGCTCACCGAATTTGTCGCCAAGCATTGCGGCCTGCCTTATTACAAGATCGACCCGCTCAAGGTCGATGCCGCCAAGGTGGCCGAAACCATGGGCGCGCCCTATGCGCAGCGCCACGGCATTTTGCCGGTACAGGTGACGGCCCAGGAGGTGGTGATTGCGGTCAAGGAGCCCTGGATCGACGAGTGGGTCAGCGAGGTCGAGCGCCAGGCGCGGCGCAAGGTGCGCCGGGTGCTGGCCAACCCCAAGGACATCGACCGCTACCGCAGCGAATTCTTTGCGCTGGCCAAGTCGGTCAAGGCCGCCAGCAAGCTGGGCGGTTCGCTGAGCTCGCTGGGCAACTTCGAGCAGCTGGTTGACCTCAGCAATACCAACCAGCAGTTCGATGCCAATGACCAGGGCATCATCCGCCTGGTGGACTGGCTGTGGCAGTTTGCCTTTGCGCAGCGCGCCAGCGATATCCACCTGGAGCCGCGCCGCGACCAGTCGGTGATCCGTTTTCGCATTGACGGCGTGCTGCACAAGGTCTACCAGATGCCGCTGGGCGTGCACAACGCCATTGTCTCGCGCGTCAAGCTGTTGGGCCGTATCGACGTGGTCGAAAAGCGCCGCCCGCAGGATGGCCGCATCAAGACCCGCAACACCTTGGGCGACGAGGTGGAAATGCGTCTGTCCACCTTGCCCACCGCCTTTGGCGAGAAGATGGTGATGCGGATCTTTGACCCGGAAAACACCGTCAAGGACCTGTCGGCGCTGGGCTTTACCGCCCATGATGCGCAGCGCTGGGAAAAGCTGGTCGAGCGCCCGCACGGCATTATTTTGGTCACCGGCCCCACCGGCTCGGGCAAGACCACCACCTTGTATTCGACCTTGAAGCGCCTGGCCACCGAAGAGGTGAATGTCTCGACCGTGGAGGACCCGATTGAAATGATCGAGCCGGCCTTCAACCAGACCCAGGTGCAGCCGGCGCTCGATTTCAGCTTTGTCGAAGGCCTGCGCGCGCTGATGCGCCAGGACCCGGACATCATCATGGTCGGCGAAATCCGCGATCTGGAAACTGCCGAGATGGCGGTGCAGTCTGCGCTGACCGGCCACCTGGTGTTCTCGACCCTGCACACCAACGATGCCCCCAGCGCCATCAGCCGCTTGATGGAGCTGGGCGTGCCGCCGTACCTGATCAATGCCACCTTGCTGGGCGTGCTGGCCCAGCGCCTGGTACGCACGCTCTGCCCGCGCTGCAAGCAGCCCGACGAGGCCGCATCGACCGACGCGCTGACCGCCGCCATCCAGCCCTGGAAGATCAAGCGCGACTACCGCCCCTACAAACCGGTGGGCTGCGAAGAGTGCCGCGACACCGGCTTTCGCGGCCGTATGGGCCTGTACGAATTGCTCACCGTGTCCGAAGCGCTCAAGGACCAGGTGCATGCCTCGCCGTCGATGTCGGTTCTGCGCCGCCAGGCGGTGAAGGACGGCATGCATCCGCTGCGCCTGGCCGGCGCCTTGCGCGTGTCCGAGGGCCTGACCACCATCGAAGAGGTGATGGCCAACACCCCCCCCATCGAGATGGGCGACCGCTAAAAAACCGGCTGTAGCGCCCACCACCAGCGGGCAGGGCGGCGTTGCGCCGGCGGGGACTTACCCTTGCCACTGCGCGCGCCGGAGGCGCGGGCCATGCTGCGCAAACCCGCGCCCAGCTTGGGTTTCGGCGCTGTACGCCCTGGTGTCAGCCTAGGGGTTTTCCTGTGTGGAATCGTAAGTGGAATCCACATGCGTCAGCTGCCCGTCAGCGTTGACAATGCGCTGCATCCCTAAAATTGTTTGGAGACAAAGGTAATGAAGCTCAAAAGCCAGAAAGACTTCTGGGCGGGCATCATGTACATGGCAGTGGGTATTGGGTTCGCCGTAGGCGCCCAGAACTACTCGATTGGTACAGGTGCTCGCATGGGTCCGGGGTACTTCCCGTTGATTCTCGGTGTCCTGCTGACGCTGATCGGTGCGGCCGTGGCCTTCAAGGGCCTCACGGCCGGCCCCGCTGACGGAGACCCGATCGGCAAATGGGCATGGCGACAAGTGTTCTTCATCTTGCTGGCCAACTTTGCCTTCGGCATCTTGCTCGTGGGCGTGCCCACCATCGGCATCCCCGCCATGGGCCTGATCGTCGCCATCTACGCGCTGGTCTTCATCGCCAGCCTGGCAGGGTCAGAATTCCGCGCCAAGTCGGTCTTCATTCTGGCCACCATCCTGGCCATTGGCAGTTACGTCGCTTTCGTGTGGGCACTGAACCTTCAGTTCCCCGTGTGGCCTAGCTTTATTACCGGTTAAAAGGGGCCAGGACCATGGAATTGTTTGACAACCTGGCCACCGGTTTCGGTGTTGCCTTTACCTTTCAAAACCTGATTTACTGCTTTGTCGGCTGTCTGTTGGGTACCCTGATTGGCGTGTTGCCTGGTATTGGCCCGGTGGCCACCATCGCGATGCTGCTGCCTGCCACCTACGCACTGCCACCCGTGGCTGCGCTGATCATGCTGGCCGGTATTTACTACGGCGCCCAGTACGGCGGCTCCACAACGGCGATCTTGGTGAATCTCCCGGGAGAGTCTTCGTCCGTCGTGACCGTGATTGACGGCTACCAGATGGCCCGCAAGGGACGCGCTGGTCCGGCACTGGCGGCAGCGGGCATTGGCTCGTTCTTCGCCGGCTGCGTGGGTACCGTGATTCTGGCTGCCTTCGCGCCTCCGCTGACCGAAGTGGCCTTCATGTTCGGCCCTGCCGAGTACTTCTCGCTGATGACCCTGGGCCTGATTGGCGCCGTGGTGCTGGCTTCGGGCTCGCTGCTCAAGGCGGTGGGCATGATTGTGCTGGGTCTGCTGCTGGGCCTGGTGGGTACCGACGTGAACTCCGGCGTGGCCCGTTACTCCTTCGACATTCCTGAGCTGACCGATGGTATCGACTTCGTCGTGATCGCCATGGGTGTGTTCGGCTACGGTGAAATTATCGCCAACCTGTCCAAGCCTGACGATGAGCGCGAAGTGTTTGCTGCCAAGGTGACTGGCCTGATGCCCACCAAGGAAGACTTCAAGCTGATGTTCCCCGCGATGCTGCGTGGCACGGCGCTGGGTTCGGCCCTGGGTATCTTGCCTGGTGGCGGTGCGATGCTGTCGGCTTTCGCGGCCTACACGATCGAGAAGAAGACCAAGCTGCGTCCTGGTGAAGTTCCTTTCGGCCAAGGCAATATCCGTGGCGTGTGCGCGCCAGAATCGGCCAACAACGCCGGCTCGCAGACCTCGTTCATTCCGCTGCTGACCCTGGGTATTCCACCCAACGCCGTGATGGCACTGATGGTGGGTGCGATGACCATCCACAACATCCAGCCTGGTCCCCAGGTGATGACCAGCAACCCAGAACTGTTCTGGGGTCTGATTGCCTCGATGTGGATCGGTAACCTGATGCTGATCATCCTGAACCTGCCGCTGATCGGCGTCTGGATCAAGCTGCTGACCGTGCCTTACCGCTGGTTGTTCCCATCGATCGTGCTGTTTTGCGCTGTCGGTGTGTACGGCACCAACAACAACAGCTGGGACGTGTGGATGGTGGGTATCTTCGGCTTCGTGGGCTATGTGTTCCACAAGCTGGGTACCGAACCTGCTCCCTTGCTGCTGGGCTTCATCCTGGGCCCGATGATGGAAGAAAACCTGCGCCGTGCCCTGCTGCTCTCGCGGGGCGACTGGTCGGTGTTTGTCACCCGTCCGATCTCTGCCGGTCTGCTGATTGCAGCTGCCATTCTGCTGGTGGTGGTCTGCTTGCCAGCGGTGAGCAAGAGGCGCGAAGAGGCCTTCGTCGAAGAAGACTGATCGCCCGCAGCCTGGCTGCAACATGAAAAGGCATCTTCGGATGCCTTTTTCTATTTCTGCGGCCCAAGAGCGCTACGGCTTATCGGTGATAATGAGAGTTATTCCCATCTGAGGGGCGAAAGCCGGACCACCGATGGCGACCTTGGCTTTCCATGGGGCGATGCCCATTTGTGCTTGAGCGCTATTACCGAGAACTGCTGAACTTCTGCCTGCGCAAGGTCAGAGACCGCGACACCGCGGCCGACCTGGCGCAGGAGAGCTATGCGCGCGTGCTGGGCATGCAGCGCGCCGGCAAGGTGATCGACCAGCCAGCCGCCTTGCTCAAGCAGGTGGCATTGAACGCCAAGATCGACCTGGACCGGCGCGCCCAGCTGCGCCAGCACGAGGACATCGATGCGCTCGATGAGGCCCAGCAACCGGCCAGCCCCCAGCGGCTGCAGCCCGAGGCGGCCTATGCCTCGTCGCAAACGGTGCAGGCCTATCTGACCACCATCGAGGCCTTGCCACCGCGCTGCCGCGAGGCCTTTTGCATGTATTTGTTCGACGAGCTGTCCAACCAGCAGATCGCCGAGCGCATGGGTGTGTCGATCAGCATGGTCAACCAGTACATCAGCCGTGGCAAGATCGCCTGCGCGGCCCGCAAACAGGAGCTGGACCATGGTGATTGATACCATCCAGCGCGGGGCCGACATGCAGTTTTTCCGCGCCCATGCGTCTATAGCTTTGAGATGAGCCGATTTTCCACCTCGCCCTCCCACGCTTCTGCCCCGCCTTTTGACGAGGCGGCGGAGCAGCGCGCGCTGCAAGCCTTCTGGGGCGAGCAGGATGCCGTGGCGCTGCAGGCCGCGCAGTGGCATACGCGTCAGGAGCAGGGCCTGGGCGCGGCTGAGCAGGCGGAGCTGGCGCAATGGCTGCACGCCAACCCCGACCATGCCAAGGCCTTTGCCCGTATCGATGCAGGTGTTGCCCGCTTGCGCGCGCTGCCCGCAGACGCGGTGGCCCAGTGGCGCGCCAGTCCAGCGATGAGCCAGCCCGCAGCCGCTGCTGCACCGTCGAGA
>NZ_KE148576.1:32366-38492 GCF_000410635.1 Comamonas sp. B-9 | reverse complement strand
GCGGCCGCGCCCTCCACCGCCGCCACGACGGGCTTGGGGCAGTCGCGCAGCGCACGCACCAGGTCATGCAGGCCTTCGAGCAGCTCGCGGCGCTTTTCTGCGGGCTGGTCCCGGCGCGTCGCAATACGGCGCAGATCGCCACCCGAGCAGAAATGCCCGCCCGCACCGGTGAGCACAATGGCACCCACCAGCGGGTCGGTGGCTGCTGCTTTGAGCGCGGCCGTCAGGCCCAGGTAGAAGTCGGGCGACAGCGCATTGCGCGCCGCCTCGTTGTTGTTGGTCAGCACCAGCACGCCGCCTTCGCGGCGCGCCAGCAGCGCGGGGTTTGCGTTGCTGGCGGTCGTCATCAGGCGGCCTTGGCTGCAGCGCGTGCCTGGGCCTGCAGCGCCATGTAGCGCGCCAGGTGGTGGTCCATGTCGCCCAGCTGGTGGTCGATCATGATGATGCGCTTGGCGTAGTGCGCCAGCGGCAGCTCCCAGGTCACACCAATGCCGCCATGCATCTGGATCGCCTCTTCGGCCATCAGGGTGCCAATCTGGCCCACGCTGTACTTGGCGGCCGACAGCGCTTTTTCACGCTCGAGGTAGTCGGGGTTGTCGATGGCAGCAGCCGCGTTGATGACGGCCGAGCGCGCCTGCTCGGCTTCGAGCAGCAGATCGGCCATGCGGTGCTGCAGCGCCTGAAAGCTGCCGATCGGCACGCCAAACTGCTTGCGGGTGCGCAGGTATTCCAGGGTGTGGTTCTTGGCCACATCCATCGCGCCCAGCGATTCGGCCGCCAGCGCCAGCAGGCCAAAGCCGCAGATGCGTTCGAGCAGCGCATGGCCTTCGCCCAGCTTGCCCAGCAAGGCATCGGCACCGACCTTGACATTGGCCAGTACCAGCTCGGCGGCATGGCCACCATCGATGCGGCCATAGCCCCGGCTGCTGATACCAGCGGCATCGCCCGGCACCAGGAACAGTGAGATGCCCGCCTCATCGCCCACGGCGCCTGCCGTGCGGGCAGAGACCAGCAGCAGCTGCGCCTGGTCGCCAAACAGCACCACGGCCTTGCTGCCGTTCAGCACCCAGCCATCGCCCTCGGTCTGGGCGGTGGTGGCCACGCGGTTCAACTCATAGTGGTTCGCGGGCTCGTCATGCGCCAGCGCGGCAATCGTCTCGCCGCCAATGATGCCTTCGAGCTGCGCCTTTTGCGCCTCGCTGCCGGCCTCGGTCAGCGCGCGGCCTACCAGCAGGGCGCCCAGCAGTGGCTCTGCGACCAGGTGCGTGCCCAGTGCCTCGAACACCACGCTGATATCGACGCCATCGCCACCAAAGCCGCCATCGGCCTCCTTGAACAGCGCGCCAATCGCCCCCAGTTCAGCCAGCTTGGCGTAGGTATCGGCGCTAAAGCCCAGGGCGCCATAGGCGGCCTTGTTGCGGTACTCGGTGCTGTACTGCTCGCTCAGGTAGCGGCCCAGCGCATCGGCCAGCATGCGGCGGTCTTCATCCAGTTGAAAGTTCATAAAAAATCTCCTTATCTAACCATGGCGCTTGCTGAGATCGCAGCGCCTGGAACCTGCAGGGCACAGCTGTGAGACGCCAGCAAGGGCCGCCCCGCAGCATAGGCGTCGTCCCCCTTCCAGGGGGAAGGCGCGCAGCGCCTCAGGGGGTGGCTTATTTCATAGGCCGAGGATCATCTTGGAGATGATGTTGCGCTGGATTTCGTTCGAGCCGCCGAAGATCGACAGCTTGCGGTAGTTGAAATAGGCCGCAGCGGCCGTGGCCGCCTCCTTGGGGCCCACCGGCTCGTCGGCGTATTCGGCAAACTGGGCCTCTTCGATGAAGGGCAGCGCATAGGGGCCCATCGCGCGGCGGATCAGCGACAGCAGCTCCTGGCGCACAACAGTGCCCTTGATCTTGAGCATCGAGCTCTCGGCACCCGGCACACCGCCGCCCGCGACCGACGCGATCACGCGCAGGTTGGTGGTGGCCATGTTCAGCAGCTCAATCTCGACCTTGGCCATGCGGGTGGCAAACTGCGGGTCTTCGATCAGCGGCTTGCCATTGCGCTGCACGCGCTGGGCAATCACCTTGAGCTTTTCCAGCCCGGCCATCGAGAAGCCCACGCCGGCAATGCCAGTACGCTCATAGGTCAGCAGGTACTTGGCATAGGTCCAGCCCTTGTTTTCCTCGCCCACCAGGTTGTCCAGCGGCACCTTCACATCGGTCAGAAAGACTTCGTTGACTTCCTTGTCGCCATCCAGGGTACGGATGGGGCGCACTTCGACACCGGGCTGGTTCATGTCGATCAGCACAAAGCTGATGCCTTGCTGCGACTTCACCTCTTTGTTGGTGCGCACCAGGCAGAACATCATGTTGGCGTGCTGGCCCTGGGTGGTCCAGGTCTTCTGGCCGTTGACGATGTAGTGGTCGCCGTTGCGCACAGCCGTGGTCTTGAGCGAGGCTAGGTCGGAGCCGGCCCCCGGCTCGGAGTAACCCTGGCACCACCAGTCATCGCCATTGAGGATGCGCGGCAGCCAGTGGCTCTTCTGCGCCTCGTTGCCGTACTTGATCAGCACCGGGCCGAGCATGGACAAGCCAAAGGGCACCAGGCGCGGGCCACCGGCCAGTGCGCATTCGTCGTCAAAAATGAACTTCTGCACCGGCGACCAGCCCGTGCCGCCAAATTCCTGCGGCCAGTGGTAGGCCAGCCAGCCCTTCTTGTTCAGGATGGCATGCCAGTTTTCCTGGTCAAAGCGCGTCAGGCGCTGGCCGGCCTTGACCTTGGCGGCCAGGTCCTGGGGCAGGTTGTCTTTCAGAAACGCACGTACTTCGGCGCGGAAGGCTTCTTCTTCGGGACTGAATTGCAAGTCCATGGCTATCTCCTCATTAACGTGGGCAGGCAAGGCCTGCACATCTCAAACTCTGCGCTGCGCAATCTGGGTGATGCCCAGCAAGGGCCGCCCCGCAGCGGTGGCGTCGTCCCCTGGGGGATAGCGCGCAACGCCTCAGGGGGGGTCAGAAAATCTCAAAGAGGCCAGCGGCACCCATGCCACCGCCCACACACATGGTCACCACGCCCCACTTCAGTTTCTCGCCCCGGGCCTTGCGGCGCTGGCCCTCGAGCAGGATGTGGCCGGTCAAGCGCGCGCCGGTCATGCCAAAGGGGTGGCCGATGGAGATCGCGCCGCCGTTGACGTTGAGGCGTTCCATCGGGATGCCCAGCTTGCGCTGGCAGTAGAGCGCCTGCGAGGCAAAGGCTTCGTTCAGTTCCCAGAGGTCGATATCCTGCACCGTCAGGCCGTGGCGCGCCAGCAGCTTGGGCACGGCAAACACCGGGCCAATGCCCATCTCATCGGGCTCGCAGCCGGCAATCGCCAGGCCACGGAAGGCGCCCAGCGGCGCCAGACCCAGCTTGGCCGCTTCCTTCGCTTCCATCAGCACGCAGGCGGCCGAACCATCGGACAGCTGCGAGGCATTGCCAGCGGTGACAAAGTTGCCCGCGCCCTTGACGGGCTCCAACTTGGCCAGACCTTCGAGCGTGGTCGAGGGGCGGTTGCAGTTGTCCATGGTCGCGGTGACGTCCTTGTAGCTGACTTCACCGGTTTCCTTGTTCTTCTCGGCCATGCGCGTGGCGCAGGGCACGATCTCGTTGTCGAAGGTGCCATTGGCCTGCGCCGCTGCGGTGCGCTGCTGGCTTTGCAGCGAGAACGCATCCTGGTCTTCGCGGCTGATGCCGTAGCGCTTGGCCACCACATCGGCGGTGTCGATCATGGCCATGAAGAGGTCGGGCTTGTGCTCCACCAGCCAGGGATCGGCATCCGAGGGGTTGGTGTTGCTCGAGCGGATCAGCGAGATGCTCTCGACACCACCGGCCACCATCGCCGGTGCACCATCGACAATGATGCGGCCGGCCGCAAAGGCAATCGCCTGCAGGCCCGAGGCGCAGAAGCGGTTGACCACGGTGCCGCCCACGCTGACGGGCAGGCCGGCACGGACGGCCGCCTGGCGGCCGATATTGCGGCCGGTCGTCCCTTCGGGGTAGCCGCAGCCCAGCACCACGTCTTCGATCAGCGCCGGGTCGATGCCGGCGCGCTGCACCGCTGCGCTGATGGAAAACGCCGCCAGCTGCGCACCGGGCGTGACATTGAACTCCCCACGGTGGGATTTGGCCAGCGGCGTACGCGCTGTCGAAACGATGACGGCTTCACGCATGCATGTCTCCTTGGGTCTGAGCGACCGTTGATTGTGATTTTTACGGCCGCCAGCGCTTGTCACCCAAGCGCTAACAGCTATTTTTTATGTAGCAACCCGGGGTTTTGCTGTGCGAAAGCCCCGGGCTGCACTGCCGGCCTCGATGGACCGGATGGCGCGATGCGCTCAGGCCGCCTTGTTCAGGCTCTCGAAGTTCTCGCCCTTGTCCACCAGCTCCACCAAGAGGGGCGATGGCGTCCAGAACAGCGCGTCTTCCTTGGCGAACTCGCGGATGTCGGCCAGGATCTTGTCCAGGCCCACCATGTCGGCCCACTTCATCGGGCCACCCCGGAAGCGCGGGAAGCCATAGCCGTAGAGGAAGGTCACATCCACATCCAGCGGACGCAGCGCAATGCCTTCGCGCACCACATTGGCGCCTTCGTTGACCATCGCGGCCATGTAGCGGCGCATGATCTCGGCATTGCTGAAGCTGCGCGGCGTCACGCCAGCGCGCTGGCGCTCGGCATCCACAATGGCCAGCACTTCGGGGTCTTGCTCGCCCACGCGCGCGCCTTGCGGGTACAAGTAGTAGCCGCGCTGGGTCTTCTGGCCAAACCAGCCCTTCTCGGCAATGCGGTCGGCAATCTGCACATAGCGGGCCTGGGGGTTGCGCGTGGCGGCCTTGCGCTTGCGCGTGGCCCAGCCAATGTCGCCACCGGCCAGGTCGGCGACCTGGAAGGGGCCCATGGGGTAGCCGAACTCGCGCACCGCCTCGTCGATCTGGTAGGGCGAGGCACCGTCTTCAAGCAGGTAGTTGGCCGCCTCGCGGTACACGGCCAGAATGCGGTTGCCGATAAAGCCATCGCAGACGCCGGCGCGCACGGGCACCTTCTTCATGCGGCGGGCCAGCTCGAAAGCAGTGGCCACCACATCGGCGCTCACCTTGGCGGGCACGACGATCTCCAGCAGCTTCATGATGTTGGCGGGGCTGAAGAAGTGCAGACCGATGACATCCTGCGGGCGCGAGATGCTCGCGGCAATCGCATCGATATCCAGGTAGGAGGTGTTGGTGGCAATCACGGCGCCGCTCTTGCAGACCTTGTCCAGTTCGGCAAACACGGCCTTCTTGACGCCCATCTCTTCAAACACCGCCTCGATCACCAGGTCCACCTGGGCGAGCGCGGCGTAGTCGGTGCTGCCGCTGTAGCGCGCCATGATGGCGGCCTTTTTCTCGGCCGTCATGCGGCCCTTGGCGATCAGGCCGTCGTAGACCTTTTCCACATTGGCGCGGCCCCGGGCGATGGATTCCGCATCGCGCTCGACCATCACCACCGGCAGGCCGGCATCGAGCGCCGCCACGGTGATGCCGGCGCCCATGGTGCCGCCACCCACCACGCCGATGCTGTTCAGGGCGCGCGGTGCGGCGGCCTTGGCTTCGGGGATCTTGGCGGTTTCACGCTCGGCAAAGAAGGCATGGATCAAGCCGGCGCGCTGCGGGCTCTCCAGGCACTGCACAAACAGCTTGCGCTCGTTTTGCATGCCCTGCTCAAACGGCAGGTCCAGCGCGCCTTGCACGCATTCGATGATCTTGCCCGGCGAGAACAGGCCCCGGCTTTTCTTGGCCGACTCGGCCTTGGCGGTGTCGAGCTCAGCCTGCGACGCAGCCTTGTCGGCCAGCGCGGTGGCTTCGCGGGTGCGGCGCACCGGGGCGTTTTGCACCAGCAGTGCGTTGGCGTAAGCCAGGCCGGCCGTGCGGGCATCGCTGCCTGCGGGCTCGACCTGGTCGACCAGGCCCATGGCCAGCGCTTCTTCGGCACTGGCGTGGCGGCCCGAGAGCATCAGATCGAGCGCAGCCTTGACGCCGATCAGGCGCGGGGTGCGCTGCGTGCCACCGGCGCCGGGCAGCAGGCCCAGCTGCACCTCGGGCAGGCCCAGCTTGGCGCCAGAGACG
>NZ_KE148576.1:3093-32350 GCF_000410635.1 Comamonas sp. B-9 | reverse complement strand
GGCAGGACAGCGCCACTTCCAGGCCGCCGCCCAGTGCCGGGCCATGGATGGCGGCCACAACGAGCTTGTCGCTGTTTTCCAGCTCCACCAGCACATCGGGCAGGCTGGGCGGCATCGCGGGCTTGCCGAACTCACGGATATCGGCACCGGCAATAAAGGCCTTGCCACTGCCCACCAGCAAGATGGCCTGGACCTGCGCATCGCTGCGCGCCTGGGCCACGGCATCGGCCAGGCCTTGGCGCACGGCCTGGCTCAAGGCGTTGACGGGGGGGTTCTGGATGGTGACGACCAATACCTGCCCTTCGCGGGCAAGGCTCACCACCGCAGCGTTCTCTGCGCTCATGCATGTCTCCTGGTTGTTCAATCGAAAACGGGTTGCGAACCATTGTCAGTGCAACTAGGCTTATTTGACAATCACATAGAGGATTGACAGACTGTCAAAAGAAATTGGACAATCGCATCCCATGGACCACAACGCCCTCATCTTGCTGGTGGAAATCATCGACTCCGGCAACCTCAGCCGCGCCGCCGCCAAGCTCAAGATGAGCCGCGCCAATGTCAGCTACCACCTGGGCCAGCTGGAGAAATCGGTGGGCGTGCAGCTGGTGCGCCGCACCACGCGCCGGGTCGAGCCCACCGAGGTGGGCCTGCGCCTGTATGAGCATGGCCGCAGCATCCGCAATGAGTTGGCCGCCGCCAGCGAAACCATCCGTAGCCTGGGCAAGGGCCTGCAAGGCCGGGTCGGGCTGGCGGTTCCCAGCGGCTATGGCCAGCTGGTGATGAGCGACTGGCTGATCGCCTTCAAGCGCCTCTACCCCGACATCGTGCTCGATGTGATCTTTGAGAACCGGGTCGACAACCTGGTGCGCGACGAAGTGGACATTGCGGTGCGGGTGCTGCCCACGCCGCCGGACAACCTGGTGGCCCGCCACATGGGCGAGATGAACTATGTGGCCTGCGCCAGCATCGACTATGCCGGCCAGAACATGCTGCCCCAGCAGCCCGAGGACCTGCGCCATGTGCCGCTGATCACCAGCGGTGTGGTCGGCAAGCAGCTGCTGGTGCGCGCCTACCAGGGCGAGCTGCGCAAGGAGATCCGGCTCGAGCCCAGCCTTATCTCCGAGCATTTTCCGTTTCTGCGCCAGGGCATCATGGCCGGCCTGGGCGTGGGCATCGTGCCCGACTATGTGATCCGCGCCGAGGTCGAGCGCGGCGAGGTCGTCACCACCTTGCGCGACTGGCGGCTGAGCATTTTTGGCAACCACATGTACCTGCTGTGGATGCCCAACCGCCACCAGACCAAGGCCGTGCGCACGATGATCAGCTTTTTGCTCGAGCAGTCGCAGCAGGCCGGCAACCTGCCTGCGCTGGGCTGAGCGGCGCAGCACCCCCTTCATTCGCATACCAACGCCGAGTCGCCCGCAGCACGCCTGCGAGCGCGACTTGCGCCCTGCAATCAGGTTCCCGTCAGGTAAGCGCCCTTAAGGTGGCGGCGCCTGCGTGCGTGCCCATCCTGGCTCTCATGCGCGCCGGCATGGAACCACACAGGATTGAACCGAATGAAAATGACAAGAGACATCCATGACATCGTCGGCGGCCTGCTGATGTCAGCAGCAGGCCTGTTCTTTGCGCTTTACGGGCGCGAATACAACTTTGGCAGTGCCGATCGCATGGGGCCGGGCTACTTCCCGGTCGTGCTGGGCTGGCTGCTGTTTGGCCTGGGCCTGCTGCTGGCGATACCCGCCTGGTGGCGCCAGGGCAGCCCCATCGTGCTGCAGTGGGGCAACCTGTTCTGGTCGGTGGCCAGCCTGCTGGCCTTTGCGCTGTTGCTCTACCCGCTGGGCGTGGCGCTGGCCGCGCTGGTGGCCAGCCTGGTCGCGCTGCTTGCGACCAAGATGAGCCTGCGCACGCGCCTGCTGGTGAGCCTGGCCGTGGCTGCGCTGACCACGGTCATCTTTCCCATTGGTCTACGCATGACCTTGCCCATCTGGCCCTGAGCCCGGCACTGACAAAGGATCTCTATGGATTTGCTTGGAAACCTCTGGATGGGCCTCAATGTGGTGGCCGATCCCTCGACGCTCTGGTACTGCTTCCTGGGTGTCTTTTTGGGCACCGTCGTTGGCGTGCTGCCCGGCATTGGTGCGCTGGCCGCCATCTCGCTGCTGCTGCCCTTTACCTACCATATGTCGCCCACGGCGGCGATCATCATGCTGGCCGGGGTCTACTACGGCGCGCAGTATGGCGGCTCCACCGCCTCCATTTTGCTGAACCTGCCGGGCTCAC
This sequence comes from Comamonas sp. B-9, assembly GCF_000410635.1. Classification (NCBI taxonomy): domain Bacteria; kingdom Pseudomonadati; phylum Pseudomonadota; class Betaproteobacteria; order Burkholderiales; family Comamonadaceae; genus Comamonas; species Comamonas sp. B-9. The sequence continues at coordinate 30,067 of NZ_KE148576.1, read as the reverse complement.
CGTCCTCGGCGGTCACCTGTCTGGACGGCTACCCGATGGCGCGCAAAGGCAAGGCCGGGGTGGCGCTCTTTGTCACAACGATTGCCTCGCTGGTCGGCGCGATGTCGGGCCTGATCCTGCTGGTGCTGTTCTCGCCGGCGATCTCCAAGATCGGTCTGCAGTTTGGCCCCACCGAGTTCTTCTCGATGATGCTGCTGGGCCTGGTGGCCGCCTCGTCGATGAGCGCCGGCTCGGCCACCAAGGGCCTGTGTATGGTGGTCTTCGGCCTGCTGCTGGGCATGATCGGCACCGATGTGAACTCGGGCGTGGCACGCTACTCCTTTGACATCCCCGAGCTGATGGACGGTGTCAACCTGGTGGCACTGGCGATGGGCCTGTTTGGCGTGGCCGAGGTGATCCGCTGCATCAACCTGGCCGATGCCAACCAGAAGCCCGACAAGGTCACCCTGCGCTCGATGGTGCCTGAGCGCGAAGAGTTCCGCGCCACCATCAAGCCGATGCTGCGCGGCTCGGCGCTGGGCTCGTTCCTGGGCGCACTGCCGGGCGTGGGCCCGTCGATCGCGTCCTTCATGTCCTATGCGATTGAAAAGCGCGTGGCCAAGGACCCGAGCCGCTTTGGCCATGGCGCCATCGAAGGCATCACCGCGCCCGAGTCGGCCAACAATGCGGCGGCGCAAACCGCCTTTGTGCCCTCGCTGTCCATCGGTATTCCGGGTGACGCGGTGATGGCCGTGATGCTGGGCGCGCTGATCATCCACGGTATCCAGCCCGGCCCGATGCTGATGACCGAGCAGCCTGAGCTGTTCTGGGGGCTGATCGTCAGCTTTGCAATCGGCAATATCTTCCTGGTGATCCTGAACCTGCCCACCATCGGGCTGTGGGTCGCGCTGCTGCGCATTCCGTTTGCCTGGATGTACCCAGCGATCCTGGTCTTTGTCGCGCTGGGCGTCTACAGCGTCAACAACAACCTGTTCGACATCTACATGGTGGCCGTGCTGGGCATCATCGGCTATGTGCTGATGGTGCTGCGCTTTGAAGCGGCGCCGCTGCTGCTGGGTTATATCCTGGGGCCGATGCTCGAAGAAAACCTGCGCCGCGCGATGCTGCTCTCGCGTGGCGATGCCTCGGTGTTCTTCAACCGCCCGATCAGCGCCTCCTTGCTGGCATTGACGGCGGCGATCCTGCTGTGGGCCATCTGGTCGGGCGTGCGCAAATCGCGCAAGGAAGCCCGGGCCTTTGCCCAGGCGCAAGACAGTGCTGTACCCGCTGCGGCATCGTCCTGACCGTTTGCACTCCAGTGTGCGCCTGTTCCAGCCTTCCGGCCGGAACAGGCTTTTTTCTGGCTGCGCCACTTTGCTTTTGCTAGTCTTGGGCCATGCGAATTCTTGTGATTGAAGACGACGCGGTGCTGCGCGATGTGGTGGTCAGCAGCCTGCGCGATGCGGGCCACCATGTGGACCAGGCGGCCGACCTGGGTGCGGCCGAGCACTGGTGGCGGGTGCAGCGCTTTGATGCCATCTTGCTCGACCTGAACCTGCCCCGCAGCGCCGTGCGCGGCAGTGCGATGGGCAGCGGCCTGGCCCTGCTGCAGCAGGCGCGGCGCCGTGGCGACAACACGCCGGTGCTGGTGCTCACCGCCCGCAACCAGACCCCGGACCGCATCGCCGGCCTGGACAGCGGCGCCGACGACTACCTGGGCAAGCCTTTTGAGCTGGCCGAGGTCGAGGCCCGGCTGCGCGCCCTGGTGCGCCGCGCGATTGGCACCCAGGATGTATCGACCGTGGGCCAGCTCAGCCTGGAGCGCAACAACCGGCGCTTTCGCGTCGGTGCGCAGCCGCTGGACCTGCCCGCGCGCGAGTTCGAAGTGCTGTGGGAGCTGATGAGCCCGCCCGGCCGCGCAGTGAGCAAGCGCAGTCTGTCGGACAAGCTTTCGGGCTATGACGATGCGCTGGGCGACAACGCGCTCGAAGCCTTTATCTCGCGGCTGCGCAAAAAGCTGCAGCACAGCGGCGCAGCCATCCGCACGCTGCGCGGCATTGGCTACCTGATCGAGGCCGACAGCGGCGATGCCGCATGAGCACCACCGCCACCACCACATCCACCACGGCCCGCTCCAGCCCGCTGCCATCGCTGCGCATGCGCGTGCTGCGCCATGTGCGCTGGCCGCTGGTCTGGACCTGGCTGCTGGGCACCGTGTTCATGATGGCGCTGGCCAACCATTTCACCCAAAGTGCCTTTGACCGCGCGCTGCTCGATGACGCCTATGCAATAGCCTCGCACCTGCGCGCCGATGACGAGGGCGAGGTGGCCCTGCAGCTGACCGACAGCGAGCTCAAGGCCGCCCTCTTCGACCAGGCCGAGTATGTGTACTACGCCGTCTACCGCGCCGACGGCAGCCAGCTGGCCGGCGAGCCGCTGCCGCTCTTGCCCTGGGACGAGAGCGAGCCAGTGAGCTACCGCGAGACCCTCTACAACGGTCAGCTGGTGCGGGCCGTGGCGCTGCGCAGCGCCGTGGGCGAGCAGCAGCTGAGCATCGTGATGATGCACACCACGCGGGTGCGCGACAGCCTTATCCAGCATTTGTTCCTCTATGCCGCGATACCGCAGCTCACCCTGCTGGTGCTGCTGCTGTGGTGGCTGCACCACCGCATTGGCCAGGACATGGCGCCGCTCGCTGCGCTGGAACGGTCGCTGTCGCGGCGCGATGCCCAGGACCTGGCGCCCATCCCCCCCAGCGCGCCGGCGACCACGCGCGAGATCGAGCAGCTGCGCCAGACCACCAATGCGCTGCTCGCCCGTATTGCCGACAACGTCGAGACCCAGCGCGAGTTTGCCGGCAATGTGGCCCATGAGGTACGCACGCCGCTGGCCGGCATCAAGGCGCTGGCCGACTATGGCCTGGGCCATGCCGACCCTGCCGTGCAGCAGCAGCAACTGCAGCGCATCTCCGACAGCGTGGCACGTGCCAGCCACCTGGTGGACCAGCTGCTGCTATTGGCGCTGAGCGATGAGGCCAGCGCCGTGCAGCTGGCGCCAGTCGCCGCTGCCGAGCAGGTGCAGCAGGCGGTGCTGCGCCACTGGGATGCCGCCAGCCGCGCTCGGATCGACCTGGGTGCCGAGGGCCTGGACACGGCCTGGGCCGAGCAGCTGCGCATCGCCGCCGATGCCAACCTGCTCGCGGCCATGCTCGACAACCTGATCCTCAATGCGCTGCGCTACGGCGGCCAGTCGGTCACCGTGGCCTTGCAGGCCGCCGACGATGGCTGCAGCGCCGAGCTGGCCGTCATCGACGATGGCCCGGGCATGAGCGAGGAACAATGCCATGCCGCCATGCAGCGCTGGCAGCAAGGGCCCAGCGGCCAGTCGCTCGGCCAGGGTGCAGGCCTCGGCCTGGCGATTGTGGCCAAGCTGGCCCATCTGCAGCAGGCGCGGTTCCGGCTTTCGCCGCGCTCAGAGGGCGCAGGACTGCGTGCCAGCCTGGTCTTCAGTGCAGTACAAAATCGCGCACCTGGGGAGCCTTAGCCAGCGGCGCCTCGCCCAGCATCTCCAGCACCGACGACTCAATGCCGTAGACCATCGCATCGAGCGCCAGGTCATTGGCCTCCATGCCAAAGGGGTGCTCCAGCTCGGCGCCCAGCGCCTCCAGCGCAAAGAAGGTGTAGGCGACAAAGCAGACGATCACCGGCGTCATCGTGCCGATGGAGTCCAGCAGGCCAAAGGGCAGCAAAAAGCAGTAGATATAGATGCTGCGGTGCAGGATCACCGAATAGGTGAACGGAATCGGCGTGCTGGCAATACGCTCGCAGCCGCCCAGCGCACTGCCCAGCCGCGCCAGCGCCTGCTCGAACACGGGCACCACGGCCGGCGCAATGCGGCCCTGCAGGCATTGCTCACCCACCCAGCGCTGCACCAGCAGCATGGCCATAGCGGCAGGAAAGCGCGCCTCGCTGATCTGCTGCACCTCGCCCGGCGGCAGGAAGAGCGCCAGATCGGCACGCGCATCACTGCCGCGCAGCTGGTGCTTGAGCGCATAGGCAAAGGCGCAGAGGCGCAGCACCAGCACGCGCGTCTGTGCGCGGTCCTGGGTCAGGCCCAGCGCCTGGGCCGCCAGGTGCCGGCTCTCGACCAGCAACACGCCCCAGAGCGTGCGCGCCTCCCAAAAGCGCGCATACGAGGTGCTGTTTCTAAAACCCAGAAAGATCGCCAGGGTCAGGCCGATCAGCGAGAACGGCACAAAGTTCAGCGGCACCTTCCAGCTCAGGATGGAGCCGTGCAGCAGCGTGGCCACCACCGCGAGGATGGTGATGAGGATCAGCTGCGGCGTGATCGCCGGCAGGATGGAGCCGCGCCACACAAACAGCATGCGCAGCCAATGCAAGGGAGGACGGACGATCATGGCCGGTATTGTCCTGCTCGGGGCTTATCCGAGGGGAAAGACTGGCCTCAGCGCCGGGCAGCGGCTGAGGCCGTGGTGCTTAGATTTCCTTGAGCAATTGGTGCGCAATACGCACGCTCAAGGCGGCCCCGGTCAAGGTCGGGTTCATGCACGATGCCGATGGCATCACGCTGGTACCGGCGATGAACAGGTTGGGATGGTCATGGGTGCGGCAGTCGCGGTCCACGACGGAGTTGCTCGGGTCGTCGCCCATGATGGTGGTGCCCATGATGTGCTGGCGGTCCTGGTGGTTGGTGTCCATCTTCAGCACATCGGCATTGAGCAGGCCGGCCATGCGCTGCAGGTCCTTCACCGCGAAGTCGCGGCCAGCATTCCAGTAGTCGTTGACGCTGTAGTAAATCTCGGGCACGGGGATGCCGATCGCGTCCGTCTTGGTCTTGCTGGGGACCACGCGATTTTGCGGCAAGGCCTCGGTCTCGAAGTCCACCGCCACGTTGAGCGAGCGGGCCGACTGGCGGCGGATTTCCTCGTCCAGCTTGCTGCCCAGCACGCCCTTGGCGATCAGACTGGAGGCAATCTGTGAGGTCGTCACCGTGTTGCGGAACTTGGTCTTGTAGCTGGGGATGTCCTTGCGGAAGGCGCCATCGCGGTAGTTCAGGTAGACCAGCAGCTCGGTCGGGCCCTGGCCCGGCCAGACATCCTCGTTCATCATGATGTTCATGCTGATACCGGTGTGGCCCATCAGGTTGCGGCCCACCTGGTCGGAGGAGTTGGCAATGCCGTTCGGATACTTTTCCGAGGTGGACATCAGGAGCAGCTTGGGGCTCTCGATGCCATAGGCGGCCAGCACAAAGTGGCGCGCGGTCAGGCGCTGTGATGTGCCATCGGGCTTCTTGTAGTGCACGGCCGTGATCTTGCCGTCGTCACCGGCCTCGATCTTGTAGACCACGGCGTTGTCGAGCAGCTTGGCGCCTGCGCGCTCGGCCACATCGATGTGCATGGAGCCGTCGTACTTGGCGCCAATGGGGCAGACCGGGTTGCAGTTGTTGTTGCCGGCGCAGACCGGGCGGTTGCCGTAGGGGCGGCTGGCGCGGCCATGGGGCTCGAGCACCGGGTTATAGCCACCGGGCTTGAGCATCTCGTCCATGCGCTGCATGAAGTAAGGCACATTGAAGCCCTTCATCGGGAAGGGCTTGGAGCGCGGCGGATGCGCCTCGCCGCCATGGCCGCTCTCGTCCTGGCCGTCGTAGCCGGTCACGCCCAGCTCGGCCTCGGCCTCGCAGTAGTAGGGTTCGAGCTCGTCGTAGCCAATCGGCCAGTCGCGGCCGCGTCCATACAAGGTCTGCAGCTTGAAGTCATTGGGGATCATGCGCCACAGCGCCGAGCCAAAGTGCCAGGTGGTGCCGCCCACCACGCGCAGGTACTTGGTGGGGTATTTCACCGGGCCGGTCTGCTGCAGGTAGTCGCCATAGGTCGACGGGATATGCGGCGGATTGGGAAACGGCGAGCCGGCGCCCTGCAGCTTCATATTGGCCAGCGAGAGCTTGATCGGCGCGTTGCGGAAGGTCTCGACGATGTCGGCACGGCGCACGCGTGGGCCGGCTTCCAGAATGATGACGGACTTGCCAGCCTGTGCCAGCTTGGCACCGATGATGCCGCCCATGACCCCGGAGCCGATGACGATCAGGTCGGCGTCGTATTGCGTTTGCTTGCTGCTCATGCTTGTGGGCTCTTCTGGTTGGGGCTGGCAGGCACGACGGGCTTTTCGCCCCAGGAATCAGGGCCACTGCCGTAGGTAGGAATATCGAGGATGCCGGCCGTGGGGCGGTACATCAGCGCATTGGCATAGCTGATCAGCACGGCGTCAGCGTCTTCGCCGACAACGCCCAGGTACCAGGCCGAGACGATCTGGGTCGCGGTGGCGCGCAGTGCCGGGTCCAGATCGGGTGCGGCGAGCAGGTCATCGACATGGCTGATCTTCTGGCTGGCCACATGCTGGTGCAGCGCTTGAGCAGCGGCGGTAAAGCTGGCATCGCTCTTGGTGAGTGCCGCCAGGTAGCGCGTGGCCAGGGCTGCCGACAGCGGGCTGCCGCCGGTGACAAACTCCGACAGGCGCAGGAAATCATCGGCCGCCACGCTGGCGGCAAAGGCATTGCTGGAGCCCAGCACGGCAAAGCCGCCAGCGGCAAGCGCCACACCGCTGGCAGCCGCAGCGCCCAGCAGGCTGCGGCGCGAGATGCCCGCAGGCATCGCAGGCACCAGGGGCTTGGCGCAGAGCACGGCGGATTTTGGGAAAGAAGACGAGGTCATGCGGGTCAGACTCCAGACGAGGCAGCGGCCTTGCGGCGTTGACGGATCACGATGAAGGCCAGCACCAAGACCAGCAGCAGCACGGCAGCCGGCACGATGAGGCCGGGCAACTGCGCAATCAGCGGCGGCTTGCCACCGGCGCGCGCGGCAGCCACATCAGCAGGCTGCACCTTGACGGCCGGGTTGCCGTACTGGGTGAGCACATAGTTGCTGACATCGGCGATCTCCTGGTCGCTCAACCGGTCGGTGAAGGACGCGGCATCGCCAAACGCAGGCATGAAATGGGCGCGCCCCTGCACCGTGCGGTCCACGCCGTGCAGGATGGTGGCGATGAGGTTGTCGGCGCGGTCGGCACCGGTCACGCTGTTGTGGAACAGCGAAGGGTATTCGCCGTTAGCCGTGCCGCTGGCATTGGCCTGGTGGCAATGGGCGCAACTGCCGCTGAACCCCTTCCAGCCGGCATCGGCGCCGTCGACCAGACCGCGCTGCGTGTCTTCGGACTGCAGGCTGGCCTGGCCATAGCGGAAGCGCGGCTGGGTCTCGCCGCCTGCCACCGCCTTGGTCTGCTTGAGGTAGGACGCCATGGCCTGGATATCGCTGTCGGGCAGGTGCTGCAGGCTGTGCTCGATGGCTTCGGCCATCGGGCCGGCGGCCTGGGCCTTGCCGGGCACGCGGCCGGTCTTGAGGTACTGCACCAGCTCGGCCTCGGTCCAGCCACCAATGCCATTGATGGCATCCGAGCTGATGTTGGGCGCGTACCAGGCACCCAGCGAGCCGCCACCCAGGTAGCGGCTGCTGTCTTCGGCCATCAGCGCATTGCGCGGGGTGTGGCAGGTGCTGCAGTGGGCCAGCGCATCGACCAGGTAGGCGCCATGGTTCCACTCCGGCGGCTTGCTGGCATCGGGTTTGAAGCGCTGGTCCTTCAGGTAGAGCGCATTCCACACGGCCATCGACAGGCGGATGTTGAAGGGAAAAGGCAGGGCCGTTTGCGGCGCGGCCTGGTCCACCGGTTGGACGCCATGCATGAAGTAGGCGTAGAGCGCCTCGGTGTCTTCATCGCTGATCTGGGCATAGGCCGTGTAGGGCATGGCCGGGTACAGATGGGCCCCGTCCTTGCGCAGCCCTTGGCGCAGCGCGCGGCTGAAGTCTTCGAGGCTGTAGCTGCCAATGCCGGCCGTCTTGGACGGGGTGATATTGGTGGCATAGATGCTGCCCAGCGGTGAAGCGATGGGGTAGCCACCGGCAAAGCTGGCGCCGCCCTTGGGTGCCGTGTGGCAGGCGGCGCAGTCAGCGGCTACCGCCAGCTTGCGGCCTTTTTCTACCAAAAGCGCATCGCTAGAAGCCGTGGCCGCTGCAGGCGCCGTAGCGGCCGGCGCGGCTGCCGGCTGCGCGGGCGCTGCCGTCTGGGCCTGGGCAGCGTGCATCCCCGCCCACACAGAAAACACCAAGCCGAAGGCAGTCCTGGACCAGGAGCCGCCCGACTTTGACTTGCAAAACCGCATCGTGAGAGACCTTTGTTGTCGTACGACTCCCGCGCATGCCCGCCATGCTCGCTAGAGTCTTTTGTCGTATCTGCGACAAATTTTCGACAACTTGTACGACCTCTGCCGAGGCGCTCAGTTGTATCCCGGTGTTTTACTCACACTTCATCCAGCGCAATATGTGTTTCGCCAAGATGTGGTAACGGTTTCATGCGCAACTAATAAAACGCATGGAGGACGGCATGCGAGGGGGTGCAGCGGCACCCTCTGCCGCAGCGTGGATCTCGCAGGAAACCTTTGAATAGGCAGGAAAAAGCAGGTGCTCAGTCCTGCCCGGCTTCCTCATCCCAGCGCTTGAGCTGCGCCAGCTTCTCGCCAATCTTGAGCTCCAGTCCCCGGGGCACGGGCTGGTACCAGCCGGGAGGATCTATGCCATCTGGCAGATAGGTTTCCCCGGCCGCATAGGCATTGGGCTCGTCATGCGCGTAGCGGTATTCATGCCCATAGCCCAGCTCCTTCATCAGCTTGGTCGGGGCATTGCGCAGGTGCACGGGCACTTCGCGGCTCTTGTCCTGCTTCACAAAGGCCTTGGCCTGGTTGTAGGCGTTGTAGCCGGCATTGCTCTTGGCGGCCATGGCCAGGTAGATGACGGCCTGGCCCAGCGCCAGCTCACCTTCGGGGCTGCCCAGGCGCTCATAGGTCAGCGCGGCATCGTTGGCAATCTGCATCGCGCGCGGGTCAGCCAGGCCAATGTCTTCCCAGGCCATGCGCACAATGCGCCGGGACAGGTAGCGCGCATCGGCGCCGCCGTCGAGCATGCGCGTGAGCCAGTAGAGCGCGGCATCGGGGTGCGAGCCGCGCACCGACTTGTGCAAGGCCGAGATCTGGTCGTAGAAATTGTCGCCGCCCTTGTCAAAACGGCGGCTGTTCAAGGTCAGCGCGTTCTGCAGGAACTCGGCCGTGACCTCCGCAACGCCTGAAGCCTTGGCTGCAGTGCTCGTTTGTTCCAGCAGGTTCAAAAACCTTCTGGCGTCACCATCTGCATACCCCACGAGGGTATCGACGGCCAGGTCGTCAAACGCCAGATCGTCAAGCGCATGCTCTTCCTGGGCCCGCTGGAGCAAGCGCTTGAGCTCCGCCTCTGTCAGCGACTTGAGCACATAGACCTGGGCCCGCGACAGCAGCGCCGAGTTGACCTCAAAGGAGGGATTCTCGGTAGTGGCGCCGATGAAGGTGAACAGCCCTGACTCCACGTGCGGCAGCAGGGCATCTTGCTGCGACTTGTTGAACCGATGGATTTCGTCTACGAACAAGATGGTGTTCTTGCCCTGCGCAAGATATTGCCTGGCCTGCTCCATGGCCTCGCGGATGTCCTTCACACCCGACAAGACCGCAGACAGGGCGATGAACTCGCACTGGAACGCTGTCGCCGTCAGCCGCGCCAACGTGGTCTTGCCCACGCCGGGCGGGCCCCAGAAGATCATCGAATGCGGTTTGCCGGACTGGAAGGCCAGGCGCAGCGGCTTGCCTTCTCCCAGCAGATGGGACTGGCCCACGACCTCGTCCAAGGTCTTGGGGCGCAGTGCCTCGGCCAGCGGCGCGGCCGGTTCCTGGCTAAACAGATCAGCCATGCAGGCCTCCTGCCAAACGACCCACCACAGAGACGGCGCCCGCTGGCCGCGCCTCTGGGCGGGGCAGGTGCTTACTACTTTTATGCAACATGCCCCAGGTTATCCCCGGGATGAATATGCCTTTGATGATCTGGGTCACAACTTTTCGCAGAAAATAAGGGTTTATACGGATTCGCGTCGCACCAGATACCAAAGGGCCCTTATTGGCCCAGCCTATAACAACAGCCCCGACATCGACGCCACGCGCTCAAGGCCTATTTGCCGTACGAGCAGCAGCCAACGCTTTTCACAGCACATGTTCGCATGGGGCCATTTTTCTGATGCCCGTCTCCGTGACTCCATTCGCCAGGTGCAGCTCCCTTAAGTGGGCGCTAACCAGCAAGAACCAAGAGCCTTTATGAAATCACTGAAAACCAGGGACATTATCGCCCTCGGCTTCATGACCTTTGCCCTGTTCCTGGGCGCGGGAAACATCATTTTCCCGCCACTGGTCGGCCTGGCCGCTGGCGAGAACCTGCTGGGCGCGACAACCGGCTTTTTGCTGACAGGCGTAGGCCTGCCGCTGCTGGGCGTGGTGGCGCTGGCCCGCGTGGGCGGTGGTCTGGACCAGCTGACGCATCCGATTGGCCGCATGGCCGGCCTGCTGCTGGCCACCACGATCTACCTGACGATCGGCCCCTTCTTTGCCACGCCGCGCACCGCCACCGTCTCGTTCGAGATGGGCATTGCCCCCTTTGTCGGCAACACCTCGATTGCGCTGCTGGTGTTCAGCATTGTCTATTTCTCGCTGGTGCTGCTGCTGTCGCTGTTCCCCGGCAAGCTGATGGACCTGCTGGGCAAGCTCATCACCCCGCTGCTGATTGCCGCGCTGCTGGCGCTGGGCGGCATGGCAGTGCTGGCCCCGGTGGGCGGCTACAGCACGGCCAACCCCGACTATGGCACGCAGCTGGCCGCCTTTGCCCAGGGCTTTGTGCAGGGCTACCAGACCATGGACGCCCTCGCCTCGCTGGTGTTCGGCATTGTCATCGTCAACGCCATCAAAGATGCGGGCGTGACCGATGCGCGCCTGCACACCCGCTACGCCATCTATGCCGGGCTGATTGCCGCAGTGTGCCTGAGCCTGGTCTACATCTCGCTGTGCTACCTGGGCGCCACCAGTGGCGAGCTGGCGCAGAACACCGTGACCGGCGTGCAGATCCTCAGCGCCTTTGTGCAGCACCGCTTTGGCAGCGCCGGCATCTGGCTGATTGCCGCCGTGATCCTGCTGGCCTGCCTGACCACCGGCGTGGGCCTGGTGAGCGCCTGCAGCAGCTTTTTCAGCCAGCTGACGGGCTTCTCCTACCGCAGTGTCGCGCTGTCCTTGTGCATCTTCAGCGCCGCCGTGGCCAACCAGGGCCTGGCGCAGCTGATCGAGATCGCAGGCCCGGTGCTGGTCGCCCTCTACCCCCCCGCGATTGCGCTGGTCTCGCTCAGCCTGCTGCAGCGCTGGCAGCAGCCCGCTCGGGTCTACATCCCGGTGATGCTGGTGGCCCTGGTGTTTGGCCTGGTCGATGGCGCCAAGGCGCTGCAATGGACCGCTGCCCTGCCCACCTGGCTGGACCACCTGCCCGGCGCCGCGCTGGGCCTGGGCTGGGTCACCCCCGTGGCTGCCACCGTGGTCTGCGCCGGCCTGGCCGACTGGTTTTTGGCACGCCGCCAAATACCCGTGCGTCCTTGATAGCTGATTAACCACTTCCTGATTAATGGATATGCAAAGCCACCGTTACTATCGGCCTCGGATATTCATTGGCACCCTTATTTAGAACCGCCTAAGCCAAGCAGCTCAATACCGTCAGAACAGGCACCCCAGAATCGGAGAGACATTGAGCCTGCTTAAACCATGGTTATTCATGGTCTTTTACGACAACACTGTCAAAATCCAAAAATTTGTGGAGTTTCAGCAATGACGAATCCAACAGAAAATCCCCAAGCGGCCACCGCTGCCAAAGCGCCCAAGAAGGGCTTCACCCGTCGCAAGTTCGTCGCCTCGGCGGCAGCGGTCGGTGCGGGCGTGGTCGGTTACCAGTATTTCTTTGGCAGCCAATACCGCGCAGAAAAAGCGGACCGCCAGGTCGATGTGCTGCTGATTGGCGGCGGCATCATGAGTGCCACCTTGGGCGTTTATCTGCAGGAGCTCGAACCCGGCTGGAGCTATGAATTGTTCGAGCGCCTGGACCAGGTTGCCGAAGAAAGCTCCAACGGCTGGAATAATGCCGGCACCGGCCACTCGGCGCTGTGCGAGCTCAATTACACACCGATGGATAAAAATGGCAATGTGCAGATTTCTTCTGCCATTAACATTAATGAAAACTTCCAGGTGTCGCGCCAGTTCTGGTCGCACCAGGTGCGCGCCGGTGTACTGGGCAATCCCCGCGAGTTCATCAACTCCACGCCACACATGAACCTGGTGTTCGGCGAGGAAAACCGCTCCTTCATCCAAAAGCGCCTGAAGGCGCTGGAAGCCTCGCCGCTGTTCACCGGCATGGAGTCGTCCATCGACCCGGCGCAGATCAAGGAATGGATTCCGCTGATGATGGAAGGCCGCGACCCGGCCGAAGTGGTGACCGCCACCCGCTCGCCGCTGGGCACCGACGTCAACCTGGGCGAGATCACGCGCCAGTTCTACAAGAACCTGTCGTCCAAGCCCAACTTCAAGCTGAGCACCGGCCAGGAAGTGCGCTCCATCACGCGCAACAGCGACGGCTCCTGGCGCGTGTCGGCCTTCGACATGAAGGACAGCAGCAAGATCCAGACGGTGGATGCGCGCTTTATCTTCATCGGCGCCGGTGGCGCGGCGCTGCCGCTGCTGCAGCTGTCGGGCATCCCCGAGTCCAAGGTCTATGGCGGCTTCCCCGTGGGCGGCGAGTTCCTGGTCACCGAAAAGCCCGAGATCACCGAGCGCCACCTGGCCAAGGTCTATGGCCTGGCCGATACCGGCTCGCCTCCGATGTCGGTGCCCCACCTGGACACCCGCGTGCTGGACGGCAAGCGTGTGCTGCTGTTCGGGCCGTTCGCGACCTGGTCGAGCAAGTTCCTGAAGAACGGCTCCTACTTTGACCTGGCCAAGGCCACGACCTTTGCCAACGTGATCCCGCAGCTGCAGGTCGGCGTCAACGAGTTTGCGCTGGTCAAGTACCTGGCCCAGCAGCTGAGCCTGAACAAGGAGCAGAAGATGGACGCGCTGCGCCATTACATGCCCGAGGCCAAGGATGCCGACTGGCGCCTGTGGGAAGCGGGCCAGCGGGTGCAGATCATCAAGAACGACCCCGAAAAGGGTGGCATCCTCAAGCTCGGCACCGAGGTCGTCGTGGCCCAGGACCGTTCGCTCACCGCACTGCTGGGCGCGTCGCCCGGCGGCTCGACCTCGCCAGCGATCATGCTGACCCTGCTGGAAAAGGCCTTCCCCGAGAAGGTCAAGAGCGCCGAATGGCAAGCCAAGATCCGCCAGATCGTGCCAAGCTATGGCGTCAAGCTCAACGAGAACCCTGCGCTGCTGCAGCAGGAATGGCAGGCCACCGAGCAGGCGCTGAACCTGGCGATTGCCTCGCCCAGCCTGCACGGCGTGGAAGCCGGTGTGCAGCCCCAGGAAGACAAGGGTGCTGTCAAGAAAGTGCCGGACATGGCGCTGTGATAGGCACAAGCTGCCATACCACCCCTCAGCCATGGGCCCTACCTTAAACTGCGAGCGGCGCATACGATGCGCAGGCCCAAACGCTTGCAATCCGCGTCCGGCAAGACAAGCGCCGTGACCCGCCCTTGCTGAGGTAGTCAGTGGGACTGCCGGCACCTGCCTAAGCCATTCGGCCCCAAACGCCCGATGCCATGCATCGGGCGTTTTTATTTTGCCTGCCCGTGGCCACCACCTGCCGGCGCTGCAGCCGATCGCTTGCCCGGTGGCACAGCAGCGCCGCTTTCAGCATCCACCGGACCTGCTCCGCCAGCACAAGGGGTAGCCGTCCATCCAGGCGTCCTCCGCCCGCATAGAAGACTTACGCATACCCAAGCACGAAAAACTTCGTTGTCACCTCCAGCACGCAGCCCGAACAATGGGGGTTATCTGCGGTCATTTCTCTCTCTTTTTCTGCGCCTAGGCAGCCCATTTGATATGCGTTCGACGGTCTCTTTCTCCTCCCCCCCACTCTCGACCCTGGTCTTCGCCACTGCGCTGGCGCTGTGTGCCGCTAGCGCCCAAGCGGATGCCACGCTGGACAAGATCAAGGCCAACAAGTCCGTCACCATTGGCGTGTTGCTCAACGGCGGCCCCACAGGCTCGATTGACCCCTCCAACCAGCGCTTCATTGGCTGGAACCCCGAACTCGCACGCCAGCTGGCGCGTGACCTGGGCGCGGACGCCACGCTGATTCAGGTGCAGCCCTCCAATCGCGTGCAGTTTCTGCAGTCGGGCAAGGTCGATTTGCTGATCGCCTCCATCGACTGGAACCCCGAGCGTGCCGAGGTAATGGGCTTTGCGCCCACCCCGTTCTACAAGGTGGGCGGCACCGCCATCGCTCGCAAGGGCAGTGGCCTGACCAAGTGGGAGGACTTGCGCGGCAAACCCGTCTGCGCCTCGCAAGGCGGCAGCTATGCCCGCATTTTGGGGGCTGACTATGGCGCACAGGTCAAGGGCTTCAAAGGCTCGGCAGAGGCCTTGCTGGCACTCCGCGGTGGCAACTGCGTGGCCTCCGTGCACGACACCACGCTGATCTACCCCCTGCTCAAAACCAATGCCGATTGGACAGACTTTGATGCACCGATCACCCTGGCCTTGGGCGAGGCGCCTTCCGTCGTCTGGACCCGCAAAGGCGAGAACGACACCATTGCAGCAGTCGACCGGGTCATCCAGAACTGGCACCGCACGGGCTGGTTGATCGACACAGAAAAACGCCTGGGCATCACGCCACCGCTGCCGGCGCTCGTGGAACTGCAGCAACAGGCCTTGCAGGCCGCCAAGTCCAAGTAGTCCCGCTCCGCTCTCGCGCCACCAAGCGGCCCGCCCTCTGCGGCAGGCCGCCATTGCCCATTCGCCATGACCTCTCGCTTTTTCTCCACCGCCGCCGTCAGCGCCCTGGCACTGACCGCCCACCTGGCCCATGCCGATGCCACGCTCGACAAAATCAAGCAGCGTGGCCAGGTCACCATCGGTGTCATTTTGTCGGGCCCGCCGTTTGGCACGATCAACCCAGCGACCCAAAAACCCGAAGGTTTCAACGTCGATCTCGCCCAGGCCGTGGCTACCGGCCTGGGTGTGAAGCTGGAGGCCGTGCAGGTCCAACCTTCCAATCGTGTGCAGTTTCTGCAATCGGGCAAGGTGGATGTGCTGATCGCCAACATGTCCTGGACGCAGGAGCGCTCCGAGATCCTGGACTTCGCCCCCACCCCGTTTGAGGAGATTGGCGGCGCGCTGCTGACTCGCAAGGGCGGCAGCTTCAAGCAGTGGGACGACGTGCGCGGCAAGACCGTTTGCGTTTCGCAAGGTTCCAACTACACCAAGCCGCTGATCGAGGAATACGGTGCCAAGATCAAGGCCTTTCGTGGTCAGCCCGAATCGCTGTTGGCACTGCGCGGCGGCGGCTGCGATGCCGCCGTCCATGTCAGCCCCACCTTGCGGCTCATGGTTGCCAGCGGCAGTGACTGGAGGGACTACGAACTGCCGCTGGCTCAGGACCTGATTCCCTCGCCCCAGGTGATCTGGGTGCGCAAGGGCGAGAGCGATGCCAGTGCCGCCATCGACCGCATCATTCAGCAGTGGCACCGCAGCGGCTGGCTGATTGAGACCGTGAAAAAAAACGGGCTCAGTCCATCGCAAAGCTTGTTCGACCTGCAGGCCAAGTACCGCAAGACGCCTGCCTGACGGAATCGCCATGTTGGAGCACAGCTTCTACCCATGGCTGGTGCAGGCCGCCAAGCCGCTCGGCCTGAACTTCGCATTTCTGCTGGAAGCCTATGAACGCGATGCCTTCATCCGTGGCCTGGGCGTCACCTTGAAGCTGTGCCTGCTGGTGATTCCAGGCAGCCTGGTGGCAGGTGTATTGCTGGCTGCCGGACTGACTTCAGGCCAGCGCTGGCTGCGTGGAACGACGCGCGCCTTTGTCGAGCTCACCCGCAACACCCCCACCTTGGTTCAGTTGTACTGCGCCTTTCTGGTGCTGAACATGCTGATCACGCAAAGCCTGCAAGCGCATGGCGGCGTGAACCCGCTCACGCCCTTTGTCTGGGTCTTTATCGTGGTCTCGCTGCACAAGGGCGTATTCCATGCCGAGGCACTGCGCGCCGGTATCGAGGCCGTGCCTCATGCAACCTTGGAGGCAGGACAGTCGCTGGGCTTCAGCCGCCGCCAGCTGCTGTGGCGCGTAGAGCTGCCACTGGCCCTGCGCTTTGCGCTGCCGGCCCTGGTGAACAATATGGTCGATCTGGTGAAGATGACCGCCGTGGCATCGGCCATTGCGGTGGGCGATGTGACCTACGAGTCCGTGATGATCTGGACGCAGCGTGACAACGTGCTGGAGCTGCTGCTGCTGATCCTGCTTTATTTCTGGGGCTTGACCTGGCTGGTCAGCCGCGCGGGCCGCTGGCTCGAACACCGCCTGAGGATGCCCGGCTATGGCCAGTGAACTGACATCTTCACAGCCCGCACCGGCCCTGCGCTGGTCCGCGCTGCTGCTGAACCCCTGGCTGCTGGGACTGCTGGTGGCCGCCGCGCTGCTGGCCGTTTGGTGGCATGCCGAAGGCGGTTTTCCGCCTGCGCTGGCCCATTTGTGGCAATGGTCACCCGCCTTGGTGCGCGGCATGTGGACCAATATCTACATCAGCATGCTGGCCATGGCCATCGGCACGGTGGCGGGTCTGTTCGTGGGGGCACTGGCGCTCTCGCAATGGGCCGCGCTGCGCAGCGCCACGCACTGGTATGTACAGGCCTTTCGCAATGCGCCCATCCTGGTGCTGATCTATTTCACCACCTATGTCTTCCCGTTCGAGCTGCAGCTGCTGCACTGGCGCCTGCCCTTTCCAGACTGGATCAAGGTCGTGCTGGGCCTGGCCTTGCCGACCTCGGCCGTGGTGGCCGAGATCTTTCGCGGGGCCATCCAGTCCATTCCGACGGCCCAGTGGGAGGCGGCGCAGTCGCTGGCCTTCAAGCGCTGGCAGATCTTTGGCTGGATCATCCTGCCGCAGTGCGTACGCCGCATGCTGCCGCCCTGGATGAACCTCTACGCCAGCATCACGATGAGCACCTCGCTGGCCTCGCTGGTCGGTGTGCATGACATTGTGGACACGGCCCAGATTGCCAGCAACACCGTCGCCCGTACCGACTTCACCATCCTGGTGTATGTCACGCTGCTGGCGCTGTTCTTTGCCTATTGCTACCCCATTGCGCGCACCACACGGCGCCTGGAAAAACGCCATGCCTTCCGCTGAAACTCCCTCCACCCAGACCGCGCCGCTGGTGCAGCTGCGCGATATCCATCTGGCCTTTGGCGCCAACGAAGTGCTCAAGGGCATTGATGTCGATATTCCACGCGGCCAGGCCGTCACCATCATCGGCCCCTCGGGCTCGGGCAAGTCCACCATCCTGCGCTGCATCACCGGCCTGCTGCGCCCGCAACAAGGCCAGATCCGCGTGGGCGAGACCCAGGTGCAGGAGCTGCGCACCGAGGCCGAACTGATCGCCCTGCGCCAGCGCGTGGGCTTTGTCTTTCAGCAGTACAACCTGTTCCCGCACCTGACCGTGCTGCAGAACCTGGTGATCGCGCCCACCCGCGTGCTGGGCCGCGAGCGTGGCGAAGCCGAGCGCGAGGCGCGCGTGCTGCTGGACAAGGTTCGCCTGTCGCACAAGGCCCATGCCTACCCTGGCGAGCTGTCCGGCGGCCAGCAGCAGCGCGTGGCCATTGCCCGTGCACTGGCCATGCGGCCCGAGCTGATGCTGTTCGACGAAGTGACCTCGGCGCTGGACCCCGAAACCGTCGGCGAGGTGCTCACCGTGATCCGCGAACTGGTGCGCGACGGCATGACCTGCGCGCTGGTGACGCACGAGATGCGCTTTGCCGAGGAGATCAGCGACCACGTCTACTTCACCGAGGCAGGCCGCATCGTCGAACACGGCACGCCCGCGCAAATCTTTGGCCAGCCAAGCAACGAACGCACCCGCAGCTTTCTGCACCGGGCGCTGGGCGGTGACCGCAGCGCCCGCCTGCCGCCTGCAGCGCAGCATCCATCGACCCCTTTTACGCCAGCCACCCCACTGGCTTTCTGACCATGACCCTCAGCCAGGACTTTGCGCGGCGCATTGCCGATGCCCGCCCGCTGGAAGATGCCGCCGCCGTGCAGGCCGCACGCGAAGGCGTGCTGGATTTTCTGGCTTCGGCCTTTCCCGGCCCCGCTGATCCGGCCTGGCACAAGCTGCGTGGCGTACTGCCACAAGCTGGCGGCGCGGCCCGTGTGATCGGCCAAGCCACCACGACCGATGCCGCGAGTGCCGCCTTGCTCAACGGCTATGCCGGCCATGCTTTGGACTTTGACGATGTGCACTCCAGCGTGCGTGGCCACCCTGGCACCGTGCTGCTGCCGGCCCTGTTTGCGCTGGCCGATACCCTGCCCGCAGCCAGCGCCCTCGACCTGCTGGATGCCTATATCGTCGGCGTCGAAGCCATGGCCCGCCTGGGTCTGGCCCTGGGCAGCAAGCACTACGAAAACGGCTTTCACAACACCGCCACGCTGGGCCCTCTGGGCGCAGCCGCTGCCTGCGCCCGCCTGCTGAAGCTGGATGCCGCCGCCACCGAAAACGCACTGGGTCTGGCCGCCACGCAGGCCGGTGGTCTGCGCCTGCAGTTTGGCAGCGAGGCCAAGCCGCTGCACGCCGGTCTGGCCGCACGCGCTGGCCTGTTTGCGGCGCAGCTGGCACAGGCCGGCCTGCAAGGCGCACCCGGCGTGCTGGAAGCACCCATCGGCTTTCTGGACGCCTATGGCTTTGGCGCAGCCGATGCAGGACGCGCGCTGGCCGACTGGGGCGCGCCCTGGCAGATCGTCACGCCCGGCCTGTACTTCAAGCCCTATGCCTGCTGCACAGCCACGCACTATGCGGCCGACGCCGCGCTGGCGCTGCGCGCCACGCACCAGCTGCGTGCCGAGGACATTGCCGCAGTGCGTGTGGTCTTCCCGCCCGCCGGGGATACGCCACTGACCGTGACCGACCCAGCCACCGGTCTGGAAGGCCGCTTCAGCGTCGAATATGTGCTGGCCGCTGCCTTGGTCGATGGCGCGCTGGGCCTGTCGCTGTTTGACGAGCGCCCTGCCCGCGAAGACCTGCGGGCCTTTGGCCGCCGTGTCAGCCGTGCCCATGACCCGCATGCAGCGCGTGCCTCCACCGACCCCAAGACCCGTTTCTCCACCGTGGAAGTGACGCTGCACGATGGCCGCCAGTACATGCAGCACGTGCAAGGCCTCAGCCGTGCCAAGGACCTGGCCGCCAAGTTTGCCGACACCACGCAGCAGCAGCCAGAGGCGCTGCGCGCCGTGCCTGCACTGGTTGGCCGCATGCGCAGCCGTGACGACCTGATTCAACTGACCGCTTTGTTCTCTTTGGTGCAAGCATGACCTCTACCTCCACTCCCCGCCAGATGCGCCTGGGCCTGTTCCTGCAAGGCGCCGGCCACCACGTGGCTGGCTGGCGCCACCCCGATGCCGAGTCTGGCAGCGAAAACCTGGGCCTGATCCAGCGCTTGGCCAAGACCGCTGAAGACGCCAAGTTCGACATGGTCTTCCTGGCCGATGGCCTGAGCGCCACACCCGACATGCACCCTTCGGCCGCACTGCGCTTTGAGCCGCTGACCCTGCTGTCGGCCCTGTCCATGACCACCAGCCACATTGGCCTGGCAGCCACGGCCTCGACAACCTACAGCGAGCCCTACCACATTGCCCGCTCGTTCGCCTCGCTGGATCTGCTCTCGCAGGGCCGGGCCGCCTGGAACGTGGTCACCACCTCCTATGACCGCACGGCCGCCAATTTCACCCGTGGCAACCACCCCAACCATGCCGAGCGCTATGCGATGGCCGGCGAGTTTGTCGATGTGGTCAAAGGCCTGTGGGACAGCTGGGAGGACGATGCCATCGTGCGCAACAAGGACAGCGGTGTGTACTTCGACCCCGCCAAGCTGCACACGCTGGACTACGAGGGCGCGCATTTCCGCATCAAAGGCCCGCTGAATGCACCGCGCCCGCCGCAGGGCCACCCCATCGTGATCCAGGCGGGCTCGTCCGAGCCCGGCCAGGCGCTGGCAGCCCGCACGGCCGATGTCGTCTTCACCGCCCAGCAGACGCTGGAGGAGGCCAGCGTTTTCTACCGGGGTCTGAAAAGCCAGCTGGGCCAGTGGAACCGCGACCCATCGCAGGTGCACCTGATGCCCGGTGTGTTCCCCGTCATCGGCCGTACGGCGCAAGAGGCCAAGGACCGCTACGAGCAATTGCAGCAATGGGTGGACACCTCAGGTGCACTGTCCATGCTGTCCGAGCGGCTGGGCCACGATATCTCCGGCTACCCGCTGGACGGCCCGCTGCCCGACCTGCCCGAGTCCGACCAGCTCAAGAGCCGCGCCAAGCTGCTGACCGACCTGGCCCGCCGCGATAACCTGAGCCTGCGCCAGCTCTACCACCTGGTCGCCGGCTCACGCGGACACCGCATCGTCGTTGGCACGCCGGCGCAGATTGCCGACGCGCTGCAGGAATGGTTTGAGGGCGAGGCCGCCGACGGCTTCAACATCATGCCGCCCTACTTCCCTGGCGGGCTGAATGACTTTGTGGCCCTGGTCCTGCCCGAGCTGCGCCGCCGAGGCCTGTTCCGTACCGAGTACAGCGGCCGTACCTTGCGCGACCACCTGGGCCTGAGCCGCCCGGCCAGCCGCTACGCTGCGCGCTAGGCAGCAGTCACGACACGGGAGACTGAAGCCGCCCAGCGCTGCTCAGCCCAAAACAAAGCCCTGGCCGTACCTGACAGCCAGGGCTTTGTTGCAATGGCTTGTGGTCTTACTGGCGGATCACTTCCGCACCGGACGGAATCGCAAACTCGAACGCCGAGCCCGGCAGCGAAGGCAGGGCCTTGAAGCCGACAAAGCGCAGCACCGAGCGCTGGCCAAAGCCATCCTCGATCTCCAGGGTCTGCAGCTCATCGCCCTTGAAGCCGACCTTGACCTGCTTGATCTGGCCGTCCTTGTTCTTCGGGATGGCCTGGGCCCATTGCTGGCCATCGGCCTCGGGCAGGCTGCTCACGTCAAACTCGGCCTTCAGCGCCTGCAGGCTCGACGCGGACGCCAGCAGGGCCGCAGGGGTCTGGCCCAGGGCCTTGCTCTGCTGGCGCTGGGTGACCTGGTTCAGGTCGGCGTCATAGACGGTCAACACCGTGCCATCGGCGACGATGGTCTGGTCAAACGGCTTTTGGTAGATGAACTTGAACTTGCCCGGCCGCTGGAATGCAAAGCTGCCGCTGGAAGTCTTGACCCTGCCTGCCTGGCCCTGCTTGGCGGGCGAGGTGACCGTCTGCGTGAACTGGGCTTCACCGGCCTGCGAGCTGGTCATGAACTTTTCCAGGCTTTGCAGGCCATCGGCCTGTGCCCAACCGGCCAGGCTGACCAGGGCGGCTGCTGCGATCCATTGTTTCATCGTGAATCCTTTCGTGCTTTGCGAACAAAGCCAATGCATGGGCCACTTTCAGGCCAACAAGGGGTTTGGAGTGCGGCAGCTGGCCACAAGTGCCCGCGGTGGGCCGCTAGGGCGCTGGCTTTGCGAATGTTTCCCCGCCGCTGCGCTATTCTTCACCGCCGGGACGGTGGGCCACCAGCACTTCGCGCTGGCCGCTGCCGGTCAAGGCGCTCACCAGGCCGGCGCGCTCCATCTCTTCGAGCAGGTTGGCCGAGCGGTTGTAGCCGATGCGCAGCTTGCGCTGCACGTAGGAGATGCTGGCCTTGCGGTCCTTGAGCACGATCTCGACCGCCTGGTCGTACATCGGGTCCTTCTCGCCGCTGCCGCCGCCTTCTTCATCGCCAAAGCCGGAATCGCCCTCGCCCGTGCCGCCTTCGAGCACGCCGTCGATATAGTCGGGCTCGCCCTGCTCCTTGAGGTAGCTGACCACGCGGTGCACTTCCTCGTCGGACACAAAGGCGCCATGCACCCGCACCGGGAAGCCCGTGCCGCTGGCCATGTAGAGCATGTCCCCCATGCCCAGCAGCGCCTCGGCGCCCATCTGGTCCAGGATGGTGCGGCTGTCGATCTTGGAGCCCACCGAGAACGCGATACGCGAGGGGATATTGGCCTTGATCAGGCCGGTGATCACATCGACGCTGGGGCGCTGCGTGGCCAGGATCAGGTGGATACCGGCGGCGCGCGCCTTTTGCGCCAGGCGCGCAATCAGCTCTTCGATCTTCTTGCCGACCACCATCATCAGGTCGGCCAGCTCGTCGATCACCACGACGATATGCGGCAGGCGCTGCAAGGGCTCGGGCGACTCGGGCGTCAGGCTGAAGGGGTTGGGGATGCTTTCCTCGCGCGCCTTGGCCTCGTCGATCTTGGTGTTATAGCCCGCCAGGTTGCGCACGCCCAGCTTGCTCATCAGCTTGTAGCGGCGCTCCATCTCGGCCACGCACCAGTTCAGGCCGTTGGCCGCCTGCTTCATGTCGGTCACCACCGGGCACAGCAGGTGCGGAATGCCTTCGTAGACCGACATTTCCAGCATCTTGGGGTCGATCATCATCAGCCGCACATCCTTGGCCTCGGCCTTGTAGAGCACGGACAGGATCATCGCGTTGATACCCACGGACTTACCGGAACCGGTGGTACCGGCGACCAGCACATGCGGCATCTTGGCCAGGTCGGCCACCACCGGCTTGCCGATGATGTCCTTGCCCAGGCCCATGGTCAGCAGGCTCTTGGCATCGTGGTACTCGTGCGAGCCCAGGATTTCGGTCAGGCGGATGGTCTGGCGCTTGGCATTGGGCAGCTCCAGTGCCATATAGGTCTTGCCGGGGATGGTCTCGACCACGCGGATCGACACCAGCGACAGCGAACGGGCCAGGTCCTTGGCCAGGTTGACGATCTGCGAGCCCTTGACGCCGGTGGCCGGCTCGATCTCATAGCGGGTGATCACCGGGCCGGGCGCGGCCTCGACCACGCGCACCTCAACGCCAAAGTCCTTGAGCTTTTTCTCGATCAGGCGGCTGGTCATCTCCAGGGTTTCGTAGGAGACGCTCTCCTGCGTCTTGGGCGCCGCATCGAGCAGGTCGACCTGGGGCAGGCGTGTGTCGCGCAGCTCGTTGAACAGCGGCTTTTGCCGCTCCTTGACCACACGGGCGCTGGGCTGCGCCTGGGGCTTGAGCGGCTGGGCGATATGCAGGCCCGAATCGACAGCTGCGCTGCGCGGCGCAGCAGGCAGCATGCTGTCCAGGCCATCACCGGTCGGATCCATGCGCGAGGCCATCGGCGCGGGCGCCGCACTGCTGACCTCGGCCTCACGCGCCTGCGCCGCCTTCTTGCCCACGGCCTTGTCGGCAGCGGCTTCGCGGCGCAGCATCAGCTTTTGCAAAGTGCGTTCAATCCCGGCGCCGACCTTCTCGGCGATCTGGCCCCAGGAGAAGCCCAGAATCCAGGACAGGCCCAGCAGCAGCAGCATGACGCCGACAATGCCCGAGCCGGTAAAACCCATCCAACGCTCGGCCAGCGGGCCGAGCAAAAAGCCCAGCACACCGCCGGCAGCGCCAGGCAGGCTGGCCTCAAAGCGGTAGAGGCGCGACCATTCCAGCGCAGCGCTGGCCAGCAGCAGCACCACCAGACCACCCCAGAACACCATGCGGCGCAGCCACAGCGGGCGCGGATCATTGGGCGGTGCCTCCCCGGCGCGCAGCCAGCGTGCCAGCGACGAGAACCAGGCCAGCACGGCCGCGACCACCAGCCACCAAACCGAAAAACCCACCATGAAATAGCCGCCGTCAGACACCATCGCGCCCAGGCGCCCCATCCAGTTGCTGACATGGCCGGCAATTTGGGTGCCCGAGGTGGACCAGGCCGGGTCCTTGGGCGAGTAGCTGACCATGGCCGCCACGCAAAACGCCATCAGCACAAAACTGACGATGAGCACCAGCTCGTGCCCAAAACGGCGAACCCCCATCACCAGCGAATGGCCGGTCTGGGGTGCTGTCTTTGATTTCTTTGATGAGTAAGCCATAACCTAGGAGCCAGAGCTTACCCTAAGCGGATTGCAAATTCGATAGCAGGCCAGGGGCCTGGGGCTGGGTGATGCCCCGGTGCGACGCGGTGCTTCAGGCAAAGTGCGGGCCGCCCTCCCGCACAGAGCGGGCCGCCAAGGCCGCGACAGGCGCTGGCCATCAGCACAAATACCCAATAAAAACATAAATCTGATGCACGAAAAGCATGGCTCGCTACCGGTGCTATGCCCCTGTCACCAGGCAATACGCAACATTTTGTAATCTACCTATCTTCCTACAATCCCACCCCTTGCGCCAGCACGCCGCAACGATTGTTGTCATTGGTGCGCAAAGGCAGCGCCGGGCGTCCTCAGGTGCTGCGATGGCTTGCGACAATCAAGGACATTGACACAAGCCATCCACAGAGGGTGGCTAGTGTTTGATACTCTTTCATGTTTTGCTGCGCGCGAGCCAGCCCCCTTGATTGATTCGCAGATGCCCCGCATCTGCTCCCCATGAATGCGATAGGAGTTCTATGTCCGCCATCCACCAACATGCCAAAGTACTGATTCTGGGCTCGGGCCCTGCGGGCTACACGGCCGCCATCTATGCGGCGCGTGCCAACCTCGATCCCGTCCTGATCACCGGCATGGCCCAGGGCGGCCAGCTGACGACCACCACCGAAGTGGACAACTGGCCCGCCGATGTGATGGGCGTGCAAGGCCCGGCGTTGATGCAGCGCTTTTTGGAGCATGCCGAGCGCTTCAAGACCCAGATCATCTTTGACCACATCAACCAGGTCGATTTCAGCAAGCGCCCCTTTACCTTGAAGGGCGACAGCGGCACCTACACCTGCGACAGCCTGATCATCGCCACCGGCGCATCGGCCAAGTACCTGGGCCTGCCCACCGAAGAGGCCTTCATGGGCCGTGGCGTGTCGGCCTGTGCGACCTGTGACGGTTTCTTCTACCGCGAGCAGCCCGTCTGCGTGATCGGCGGCGGCAACACTGCCGTGGAAGAGGCGCTCTACCTGTCCAACATCGCCAGCAAGGTGACCCTGGTGCACCGCCGCGACAAGTTCAAGGCCGAGCCCATCCTGGTCGACAAGCTGATGGAGAAGGTCCAGGAAGGCAAGATCGAGCTCAAGACCCATTTCACGCTCGATGAAGTGCTGGGCGACCAGTCGGGCGTCAATGGCATCCGCATCAAGAGCACGCAGGACGGCCACACCGAAGACATCGCGCTGCAAGGCTGCTTTATCGCCATTGGCCACCACCCCAATACCGATATCTTCCAAGGCCAGCTGGAGATGGAAAACGGCTACCTGGTGACCCAGATGGGCCGTGGCGGTTTTGCCACACAAACCAGCGTGCCCGGCATCTTCGCGGCTGGCGACGTGCAAGACCATGTCTACCGCCAAGCCATTACCAGCGCGGGTACCGGCTGCATGGCCGCGCTGGATGCCCAGCGCTTCCTGGAACAGGAATAAGCCCGCAAGCCAGGGGCATAGCCCGAATTTTGCTTTCAGGCTATAATCCTTGGCTTTGCTGCTTGCCGCCTTTTGCTAATTCGCAATCTTCGGCGCGTGAACAGGAAACTACGGCAGGTTTGCCAGCGGTCTTGCACCACTGAACAGGCCCGGCTGTGAACATGGGCTACCGCCACCCTTTGATTGGCGAGGTGAGGCTGCAAGCCGCGCTGCTTTTAACGAGGCGGACAGGGCAAGCAGCTGTTAAAACTTTCGGAGTGTCCTGATGGCACGCGTTTGCGAAGTAACGGGCAAGAAGCCCATGGTGGGAAACAACGTTTCCCACGCCAACAACAAAACCAAGCGCCGGTTCCTGCCGAACCTGCAATATCGCCGTTTCTGGGTGGAAACTGAAAACCGCTGGGTTCGCCTGCGTGTTTCCAGCGCCGCTCTGCGTCTGATCGACAAGAACGGTATTGATTCTGTGCTCGCAGACCTGCGCGCACGTGGCCAAGCTTAAGGAGTATCACCATGGCATCCAAAGGCGGACGCGAAAAAATCAAGCTGGAATCGACAGCCGGCACCGGTCACTTCTACACGACCACCAAGAACAAGAAGACAATGCCTGAAAAGATGTTGATCACGAAGTTCGATCCCAAGGCTCGCAAGCATGTGGATTACAAGGAAGTGAAGCTGAAGTAATCAGCCTGTACGCCACCATTCACCTGGTGGCATGCAAACACCACAAAGGACACCTCGGTGTCCTTTGTGCTTTTCTGCGTCCGGTGTTTATAAGCGACGCGCCCTCGGCGCCCCGGCATCAAGCCCTGGGCGGCAGCCCCAGCTGCGCATGCATCATGCGCCCCAGGCTGCGGTAGGCCTCGTCCACTGCGTCGGTAAACGGCATGCCGCAGCTCAGCCGCAGAAAGTGGTCGTAATGGCCGGTGTTGCTGAACATGTCTCCAGGCGCCACGCGGATGCCGACGGCCAGCGCCTCGTCGTACAGGCGGCTGGACGAGATTTGCTCGGGCAGCTCCAGCCAGATGCTCAGGCCACCAGCGGGCAGGCTCAGGCGCGTGCCGATCGGAAAATAGCGCGCCACCGCCTGCGCAGCGGCCTGGCGCTGCACGCGCAGCTGCTGGCGCAGCCGCACCAGGTGCCGCATGTACGACGGCGACCCCATCGTGCGCGCCCCCAGCAGCTGGGGCCAGACCGGCAGGGTGCGCGAGCGGGCGAACTTGATCATCTGCACCCGCTCCTGCCAGCGCCCGGCATTCATCCAGCCCAGGCGCAGGCCCGGCGCATAGCTTTTGGACAGCGAGGAGCAGTAGATCACCGAGCCATCGGTGTCCCAGGCCTTGCAGGGCTTGAGCACCTCGTCGGATTCGACAAATTCGCGGTAGATATCGTCCTCGATCAACGCCACCCGGTACTCGCGGCACAGGGCCACCAGGCGCTTCTTGTGGCTG
>NZ_KE148576.1:597-3083 GCF_000410635.1 Comamonas sp. B-9 | reverse complement strand
GTGGCTGTCGGGCATGGTAGCGCCCTGGGGCATCTGCAAGTGGGGCACCACCACAACGGCCTTGAGGTTGGGGTGGGTGCGCAGGGCCAGCTCCAGCGCCTCGATGGACATGCCGGTGTGCGGGCTCGACGGGATCTCCAGCGCCTGCAGCTTCTTGGCCTCGATCGCCTGCAGGATGCCGTAGAAGGTGGGCGACTCAATCGCCACCATATCGCCCGGCTGAGTCAGCGCATCGAGCGCCAGGTTCACCGCCTCGGAATTGCCAAAGGTCGCCGCAATGTCCATCGGCGCCAGGCGCACGCCAAAGCCCAGCGCGTAGCGCGCCATCGAGGCCTGAAAATCCGGATGGGTGAACGGCGCCGAAGGGCCGTGTACCAGGATCTGGGGCTGCTCGCGCAGCAAGGCCACGGCCAGCTGGTTGAGCAGCTTGGCATCGAACAGCTCGGGCGCCGGCATCGCGCTGCCCAGGTCCACCTTGAGCGGCCCCTTGAGGCGCGCCTTGTTCAGGTACTCGGCCGCCCGCTCGCCAATGCCTTCAAAGCGGTGGTCCTGCATCGGAAAAGGGCCCAGCTGCAGCGGCTCGCGCGCGGCGGGCATCTGCAGGGCCGTATCGCTGACAAAGTAGCCCACGCGGGGCCGCGCCTCGATCAGGCCGCGCGACTCGAGCACGCGCAGCACCTGCAGCGCCGTGCTGTGGCTGACATGGTGCTGGCGCCGGATATCGCGCACCGAGGGCATGCGCGCGCCGACACCCAGGGTCTGCTGGGCAATGGCCTGCTCAAAATGCGCGGCGATGCGCTCGTACAGAAACGCATCGTCCGCAGGCGGGCTGCCTGCCGCGTCTAGGGCATGGCTTTCGGGGATATCACACAGACTCTCTTCTAACAGCGGCACAGCAGGACTCCTGGTTCCGGGAACCTGTCCTTCACCCTTGTGCGCCACCGCAGTGGCCAGGGCCAGGTTCCCATTCGCAGCGCTATGGTCTCAGGTTCAACCCTGACAGAACAGATACAGAAACTGCGATTTTGAACCAGAACAGCCGCTTTGTGCTTGCGCTGTTCTGCCCGACCCTGGTGCGGACTGTGTCTGTTGCGTTGCACTGCATTTTTTTACGCTAGAGCCCTGTTCTGCAATGCTCAGGAAAGCGCAAAAAATGACCACCAGCACCACCGCCCGCCTCGCCACCGCCCTGCCAGGCAGCGCCAGCCCCAAGGCCCAGACCAGCGCCCCGGCGCAGCCCGCCATCCACAGCAACAGCCTGGCCTTGCGTGCAGGCCAGGGCCAATGGTTGTATCTGGAGGCGGGCAGCAGCCTGTACTGCCGCGCCGGGCAGCTGCGGATCAGCTCACCCTGGCACAGCGCGCTGCGCCTGGTGGCCGAAGAGGCCCCGCACTGCAATGGCGCGCATGCGGGCTGGTACTGGCTGCAAGCACAAGGCCTGCAGCCCGCCCAATTGCTGGTGCAGGTGCAGGCCTATGCGGGCTGGCGTGCCGGTTGGCGCAGTGTGGCCGAATGGCTGGGCTGGAAAGGCTGACAGCAGAGGCAGCCTGCCAAGGCGCAATCGCCTTGGTGGCCAATGCCTTATTGGACTGACTGCCTTACTTGCGTTGCCAGACGGCGGCAAAGAAACCGTCGGTCTGGTGCAGGTGGGGCCAGAGGCGCAGGTAGAGGCTGCCGCTGTCGCCGCCGCTGCACAGGCTGGCGGCCTGCTCGACCTTCAGGCCCGCCAGCAGCTCGCCGGCATCCATCGGCACAAAGTCCGGGTGGGCGGCGGCAAAGGCCTCGGCAATCGCCTCGTTCTCAGCGGGCAGGATGCTGCAGGTGGCATAGACCAGGCGGCCGCCGGACTTCACCATGCGGGCACTGCTGGCCAGAATGGCGGTCTGCTTGGCCGTCAGCTCTTCAATCGCCTTGGGGCTTTGGCGCCATTTCAGATCGGGATTGCGGCGCAGGGTGCCCAGGCCCGAGCAGGGGGCATCGACCAGCACGCGGTCCATCTTGCCGGCCAGGCGCTTGACCCGCTCATCGCGCTCATGCGCAATGGCAGCCGGGTGCACATTCGACAGGCCCGAGCGGGCCAGGCGCGGCTTGAGCGCCTCCAGACGGTGGGCCGACACATCAAAGGCGTAGAGGCGGCCGGTGCTGCGCATGGTGGCGCCAATGGCCAGGGTCTTGCCGCCGGCGCCGGCGCAAAAATCGGTCGCCATCTCGCCGCGCTTGGCATCCAGCAACAAGGCCAGCAGCTGCGAGCCCTCATCCTGCACCTCGACCCGGCCTTTGACAAAGGCCTCCAGGCGCGACAGCGCAGGCTTGTCCGCCACGCGCAGGCCCCAGGGGGAGTACGGGGTGGGTTCGGCCTTGATGCCCGCTTCCTTGAGCTCTTTCTGCAGCTCGCTGCGCTTGGTCAGCAGCGCATTGGCGCGCAGATCCAGCGGGGCCGTCTCCAGCATGCTGGCGGCCAGCTGCTCGAACTGCTCACCCACCTG
>NZ_KE148576.1:0-578 GCF_000410635.1 Comamonas sp. B-9 | reverse complement strand
GCCACTCGGGCAGGTTGTGGCGGTGCTGGGGCATGAGGCTGGCCGGCGCAATCGCGTCGCAGTCGTCGAGCCATTGCACTTCCTGGTCGCTGAGCGCGCTTTTGACAAAGCTGCGCGGGCCGGCAAAGCCGAGGATGGCCAGGCGGCGCTCGCGCGCACCGCTGCCCGAGCGGGCCAGCGATTCGAACAGCGTTTTCTTGCGCAGCACGGTGTAGACCGTCTCGGCCAGGGTGCCACGCTCGCGCGGCCCCAGGTTGCGGTGTTCACGGAAATAACGCGACACCACGGCGTCGGCCGGGTGTTCAAAGGTGAGGGCCTGCGCAACCAGCTCGGCGCAGGCATCTAATAGGGCTTTGGGATGCATAGCCGCTATTGTCCCATTGCGCCAGTATCCGGGCGCCAGGCCCGGCTAACTGGCGAGCGGTGCGGCGCCACTGCTGCGCGCGCTACCGGGCTGCGCCGTGCGGTCATAGACCAGGCCCCAGGGCATCGCCGCCAGCTGGCGCAGCGCGGTGGGGCCCAGCTCGTCGACATGGGTGATCCACAGCGGCATCAGCTTGCACAGCAGCAGCTCGCGC
>NZ_APCR01000404.1:0-1765 GCF_000410635.1 Comamonas sp. B-9 | reverse complement strand
TGTTGACCGTTGGGATCGTTGGCCTGGCCACTCGG
This sequence comes from Comamonas sp. B-9, assembly GCF_000410635.1. Lineage (NCBI taxonomy): Bacteria > Pseudomonadati > Pseudomonadota > Betaproteobacteria > Burkholderiales > Comamonadaceae > Comamonas > Comamonas sp. B-9. The sequence goes on along the minus strand of NZ_APCR01000404.1, from coordinate 1,730 downwards.
CGATGGCGGCTGCGCCGCATCGGCATTGCGGCGGGGGGCCAGTGCCAACTCCGCCACGGCCTGCACATCGGCCAGGCGCACCTCGGCATGGCCCGCCAGTGCTGCCTGGGCGCGGGCGGCACGCAGCATCACCAGGTCGGCACGCACGCCTTCGGCACCGGATTGCTGGCACAGCTGTGCAACGGCATCAAACACTGCATCGGGCCAGACGACGCTGGCCAACTGCTGCCGTGCCGCCGCAATCTGCGCGCGAAGTTGGGCTTGTGCCTCCGCTTGCTGGGCGCAGAACTGGGCCGGGTCTGCGTCAAAGGCCATGCGGGCACGCACGATGCGTTTGCGCGTCTCCACATCGGGCACATTGGGCAGGCGCACAAACAGGCCAAAGCGGTCCAGCAGCTGCGGGCGCAGCTGGCCTTCTTCGGGGTTCATCGTGCCGATCAGTGCAATGCGCGCGGCATGCTGGTGCGAGACGCCGTCGCGCTCGATGCGGTTGGTGCCGCTGGCGCTGACATCGAGCAGCAAGTCCACCAGGCCATCGGGCAACAGGTTGACCTCGTCCACATACAGGATTCCCTGGTGCGCCTGGGCCAGCAGGCCGGGGCGGAACTGCACGGCTGAGGACTGCAGGGCAGCTTCCAGATCGAGCGCCCCTTGCAGTTGCTCCTCGGTGGTGCCCAGCGGCAGATTGACAAAATGGCCGCTGGGCAGCAGCGCAGCCAGCGCGCGGGCGCTGGTGGATTTGGCGGTGCCGCGCGGGCCCTCCACCAGCACGCCGCCCAGTTGCGGATCGACCGCCAGCAGCAGCAAGGCCTGCTGCAGCGCGGCCTGGCCCTCAATGGCGCTGAAGGGAAAATGCAGATCGTTGGCGGTGCTCATCGCATCTCCAGCAGGTGTTCGGTCTCGAGCAAATGGGTCTCCAGCAATTGGGGATAGTCGCCGGGCTCTTGCCACAGGCCGCGCTGTATGGCTTCGAGCAGGCGCTCGCACATGCCGTGGAAGGCCTGCGGATTGTGCTGCTGCATAAAGGCGCGCGTGGTGTCATCGGCGACAAAGGCATCGGTCACGCGGGCGTATTGGTCATCGCGCACCACACGGGCCGTGGCATCAAAGGCAAAGAGGTAGTCCACGGTGGCGGCAATCTCGAACGCGCCTTTGTAGCCATGGCGCTGCACGCCCTCGATCCACTTGGGGTTGGTGGCCCGTGCGCGCACCACGCGGCTGATCTCTTCTTGCAGGCTGCGCATGCGCGGCGACTCGGGGTTGCTGTGGTCGCCAAAGTACATGGCCGGTTGCTGGCCGCTGTAGTGGCGCACGGCAGCGGCCATGCCGCCCTGGAACTGGTAGTAGTCGCCGGAGTCGAGCACATCGTGCTCGCGGTTGTCCTGGTTGTGCAGCACCAGCTGCATCTCGGCGAGGCGCCGTACAAAGGTCTCGGGCACCTGGCTGCCTTCGTCGTGCTGGCCGTAGGCATAGGCCCCCCAGTTGCGGTAGGCCGTTGCCAGGTCTTCGTCGCTTTGCCACTGGCCGCTGTCGATCAGGCCCTGCAGGCCCGCGCCATAGCTGCCGGGCTTGGCGCCAAACACGCGCAGGCCCGCCTGGTGGCGCGCCTCCTTGGCGTCCAGCCCCTGCTGCTGCAGCTGCGCGGCCTCGGCCAGCACGCGGGCGCGGATCGGGTTCTGCGCCGCGTCTTCGTCGTCGAGCGCCGCCACTTTTTGCACGGCGGCATCAAA
>NZ_KE148575.1:1374-3327 GCF_000410635.1 Comamonas sp. B-9 | reverse complement strand
TGGCAACGGCGGCCGACCAGCTGGGCCCGGACCTGCAGCCCGTCGTTGTCGCCGAAGCGGGCCCGGCCGAGGTGGTGCGCGCAGCGCGTGCCTTTAACGCCATGCAGCAGCGCATTGCCGGCTACCTGAACGAGCGCATGCAGATCCTCGCGGCCATCTCGCACGATCTGCAGACCCCCATCACGCGCATGCGCCTGCGGGTGGACCTGATGGACGACATGCCCGATGCCGACAAGTTTCGCCAGGACCTGGAGGCCATGCGCAGCCTGGTGCACGAAGGCGTCAACTACGCCAAGACCCTGCAAGGCTCCGACGAGAAAGTGCGGCGCCTGGACCTCGATGCGCTGCTGCGCAGCATCGTCAACGACTATGCCGACACCGGCAGCCCGGTCACGCTCGACGGCGCTGCGGGCCAGCCCATCGGCACCCGCCCCCATGCGCTGCGCCGCATTCTGGGCAACCTGATCGACAACGCGCTGAAGTACGGCCAGCGCGCCGATGTGCATCTGCGCCTGCAAGCGGGCCATTGCTACATCGATGTCTGCGATGCCGGGCCCGGCATCCCCGAAGAGCAGCTTGCAGCCGTGCTGCAGCCCTTTTACCGGGTCGAGGCCTCCCGCAACCGCGACACCGGCGGCTCGGGCCTGGGTCTGGCCATTGCCCACCAGCTGGCACTGTCGCTGGGCGGCACGCTGCGCCTGCACAACCGCCCCGAAGGCGGCCTTCGCGCCAGCCTCCAGCTGCCAGCCAGCAGCTGAAACCCTCTGAAACCCACCGACCTCCACTGACACCACCGCCCCCTTCTGCCATGACAAGCACCTCCCCTGCCAGCGACCACGTTCTTTTGGTGGATGACGACCGGGATATCCGCGACCTGGTCAGCGCCTACCTGCAAAAAAATGGCCTGCGCGTGACCACCGCACCGACGGGCCGGCATATGCGGCAGCTGCTGGAGACGGCCGGCCCGTTTGACCTCATCATTCTGGATCTGATGCTGCCCGGCGAAGACGGGCTCACCCTGTGCCGCGACCTGCGCGCCGGCAAGTTCAAGACCACGCCCATCATCATGCTGACCGCACGCGGCGACGAGACCGACCGGGTGCTGGGCCTGGAGATGGGCGCCGATGACTATATGCCCAAGCCCTTTGCCGCGCGGGAGCTGCTCGCGCGCATCAAGTCCGTGCTGCGGCGCACCCGCATGCTGCCGCCCAATATGCGCAGCAGCGAGGAGGCGCGCTTTCTGGCCTTTGGCGACTGGCGGCTCGACACCGCCGAGCGCGTGCTGCTGGACCGGGAAGGTGTGATGGTGTCGCTGAGCGGCGCCGAATACCGGCTACTGCGCGTGCTGGTGGACCACCCGCAAAAGGTGCTCAGCCGCGACCAGATCCTGTCCATCACCCAGGGGCGCGAGGCCGAGCTGTTTGAGCGCTCCATCGATCTGATGATCAGCCGCCTGCGCAAATGCCTGAACGACGATGCCCGCGAGCCGCGCTATATCAAGACCGTCCGCAGCGAGGGTTATGTGTTTGCCGCTCAGGTGGAGGCCCAGGATGTTTAGCGTTCGCAAATGGCTGTACACATGCATGTTCTTGCTGGGTTGTGCGGCTGCTGAAATCGCCTCGCCCGCAGGCCGGCCCTGCCCCTTGGCCAGCAGCAGCACCCCGCTGCGCAAGCGCGGGCCCCGCGCTTAAAACGCCCGAGCCCCCCCCCCCCAACACCGCCACCTTTGAGGTGGCGGTGGCGTTTCCGGGCTCCGCCATCACGGCTTTGTATGGCTGTGTATCTGCCCGCGCGGCATGCTACACGGCCATGCATTTGGGGGCACGCATGACACATGCCACATACATGGCGGCGGTCTACTAGCTGACAGCCAAGACACACAAGTTTCGGCACCCAGCACCCCAACCACCCTCATCATGCAAAGGCCCCCCATGAACCCGATCATCACCTCCT
>NZ_KE148575.1:0-1353 GCF_000410635.1 Comamonas sp. B-9 | reverse complement strand
GGCCCCCCATGAACCCGATCATCCCCCCCCCCCGCCGCAGCTTTTTGGGCAACGCCGCTCTGGGCCTGGCCCTGGCGCCGATGGGCAGCTTGCTGGCCAGCAGCGCGCGCGCAGCCAGCCCCAGCGACGCCACGGGTTTTGGCCCGCTGAAGCAGATCGATGCCGGCGACCTGCGCGTGGAATACGCCGAAGCGGGCCCCGCCAACGGCCCCGTGGCGATCCTGCTGCATGGCTGGCCTTATGACATCCATGCCTTTGCCGATGTGGCACCGCGCCTGGCGGCTGCGGGCTACCGCGTCATCGTGCCCTACTTGCGCGGCTACGGCGGCACGCGTTTTCTGTCGGCCAGCACCGCACGCAATGGCCAGCAAGGCGCAGTTGCGCAGGACATCATTGCGCTGATGGATGCGCTGGGCGTGCGCCAGGCGGTGCTGGGCGCCTTTGACTGGGGCGCGCGCACCGCCTGCATCATGGCGGCGATCTGGCCCGAACGGGTCAGCGGCCTGGTGTCGGTGAGCGGCTACCTGATCGGCAACCCCCAGGCCAACGCCAAGCCCCAGGCGCCTGCTGCCGAATACGCCTGGTGGTACCAGTCTTACCTGGCCACCGACCGGGGCCGCGACGGCTATGCCGCCAACCCCGCCGCTTTCAACCGCTTTATCTGGCAGCAGGCCTCGCCGCAATGGCAGTTTGACGATGCCACCTACCAGCGCAGCGCCCAGGCCTTTGACAACCCGGACCATGTCGCCATCGTGGTGCACAACTACCGCTGGCGCATTGCACTGGCACAGGGCGAATCGCGCTTTGATGCGCTGGAGGCCCGGCTGGCCAGCGCGCCGCGCATCGCCGTGCCCAGCATCACGATGGAGGGCGATGCCAACGGCGCGCCGCACCCCGCGCCTGCTGCCTATGCCGCCAAGTTCAGCGGCCCCTACCAGCACCGCAACCTGGAGGGCGGCATTGGCCACAACCTGCCCCAGGAGGCGCCGGCGGCCTTTGCCCAGGCCGTGATCGACGTCACCCGCTTGTAAGCCTGTCCTTAACCAGCCATCCAAGGAGCTGCCATGGCCTTGTACCTTGTTGCCTTTGCCGCCGGGGTGCTCAGCGTGCTGAGCCCCTGCATCCTGCCCGTTCTGCCCTTTGTCTTTGCACGCCAGGGCCAGCCCAGCCGCCACGGCACCCTGCCGCTCTTGATCGGCATGGCGCTGGCCTTTGCGGCCGCTGCATCGCTGGCCGCCGCAGCCGGCGCCTGGGCGGTGCAACTGAGCCAATTTGGCCGGGGCCTGGCGCTGCTGGCGCTGGGCGTGTTTGCCGCCTCCCTGCTGTTCCCCGGCCTGGCCGCCTGGTGGAGCC
>NZ_KE148574.1:13125-18529 GCF_000410635.1 Comamonas sp. B-9 | reverse complement strand
CTCGGGCCAGCGCGCAATGCTGCTGGCCAGCTGCGGCTGCTGGATATGGGCCTGCTGGCTCCAGAACAGCAGCGCCAGGCTGCGTGCGTGCGGCGCATGGCGCAGCACACCGGCGCCATCGGCCAGCGGCACCAGCGCCTGCAAGATGACGGCCGCATCATGGTCGTGGATGCCGCGCTCATAGCCGTCGCGGTAGCGCGGCGCAGAAAATTCGCGAATCGCCTGGGTCAGCGCCTCCGCATCGGGCAGGAGCTGGCGCAGGCGGTCCTGGCTCCAGCCTTCGCGCCCGGCGCGCACGGCCTGCACCACCTCCAGCGCCAGGTACTCGCCCCGGTACATCTCGGCCGATTCGGCCGGCGACGAGGCATCCCAGTAGGCCTGCAGGCCGGCCAGCTCGGCATTGTCCACCGGCTCGAAGTACTCGGTGCCCACCAGGTGCAGGTAGAGCTGGCCGTCGCGCGGCAGCAAGGTCAGGTCCAGGTCCTGGTTGCCCACCGAGAAGCGGTGGCGGCCCAGGCGGATCAGCTTGCCATCGCCCTCGTACAAATCGTTGCGGTCCTGCAGCGCGCGGAAGGCCTGGTCGCGCAGCGTCTTGATGCGGCCGTCGATGTCATCGGCCTTGACGGGGTCCTGCAGCTCGCCGCGCAGGCGCCCGGCCAGTTCCTTGAGCTTGGCAATCAGCGGATCGCCGGCAAAAAAGGCATGCAGCGCCTCGGCGCTGGCGATCTTCTCGGTGCGCTTGGGCAGGCCTTGCACAATGCGCAGCGCGGCATCGAGCACGCCCTGGGCGCGGCGCTGGCGCTCGTCCTGCAAGGACTGCTTGCGCGCCTCGAAGGTCTCCAGCACCTCTTCGCGCTTGGCGATGATGTCCGAGAGAAACTGCGCATGCTCGCCAAACTGGCTCTCGATGTCTTCGAGCTGCACCAGCAGGCGCGCCAGTTGCTCATCGCATTTCTCGGGCGTCTGGGCCAGGTTCAGGCCGCTGACGATGCTCTGCGAGAACAACGCCAGCTGCGCGGCAAACTGGGCCAGGTTCTCGGCACTGCCCAGTCCGGATTTGCGCTGCTCGGCGCGTGCGCGCACCTGGTTCAAGCGGGCGTAGATGGACGAGATGCGGTCCACCACCGCCGTGCGCTGGGTGGCGTCATCAATCTTGAGGCTGCCCATCAGCTCGGACAGCAGATCGAGCGCGGCCGACATCTGGGCCATCTGCGCCAGCGGCTCGGCCAGCTGCACCACCGTGGTCGCTGCCTGGGCCTGCTGGTCCAGCGCCTGCAGCTGCTCCACATAGGGCTGCATGGCGGCGTCGGTGGCAATAAAGCCGGCCGTGCGCTGCGAGACTTCGGCCTGGGCCTCGTCGGCCGTCTGCACCATCGCCTCGATCGCTGCGGCATCGACATAGCGCAGCTCGCGCGTGGCCAGCAGCTGGCCGCGCAGGGCCGCCAGGTCGGTGAGCGCCCCCACATAGGCATCGATGCTGTCGCCGTCCGACAGGCGAATCTGCTTGAGCAGCTGCGCATGGCGGCTGCTGACCTCGCCCATGGCCTTGGCCGAGGCCTGGCGGATGCTTTCCACCTTTTCGTACTCGTCGAGCACCGCGTCGCCGGTGGCGACGATGCCCAACAGGTTCTCGTGCAGCGCCTGCATGCCCGCGCTGCTGAGCCAGTGGTAGCGCTCAAAGAGGCGCCGCGCCGTGTCGATCAGCCGCTCATAGCGCGGCAGCGAGACCTCGGTGGCGGCAATCTCCTTGCGCACGCTGTACAGGTCGGAAATGCCGCTGACCAGCTCGGCATTGCCGATGCGGCCCAGCACGCTGTCCTTTTGCGGCTGGCGCGCGGCATAGTCGTCCGACGCAAAGGGCGTGCGCCATAGCTGCATCGGGTGCACGCGCGAGGCCTCATTGCTCTCGGCAGCAAAGATGACGATGCGGCCATCGTCCATGCGCGCATAGCCGTGACCGATGAGGGGCGGCTGCAGCGCCCGCTCGATCAGGTTGTACTTGAACAGCGCCATGCGCCCGCTCTCGGGCTCGTAGAACACATAGAGCACATCCTCGCCATTGGGCGAGCGGATGCTGCGGCGGTAGCGCATGCCCTGCATGTTCTGCTCGAAGGCGCGGTGTTCGCCGTTTTGCAGGTAGTAGCCGCCGGGGAAGATGATGCCGTGGTCCTGCGGCAGCTGGATGCAGGCCGCGCCAATCGCGTCCATGCGCAGCACCTGGCGCGACAAGGTGTTGTAGACCAGGTAGCGCCAGTGGTCCTCGCGGTAGGGCAGGATCTTGAGCAGCACCAGGCTGCCGACGGCCGCGTATTCAAACACCGCGTCATCGAGCGACTGGTTCTTCTCCTGCACCGGCTCGCGGTAGATGCCCAGGCCGTCGTTGGTGTTGTTCTCGACCTTGATGGTCAGGTCGCCATCGAGCGTCTCGACAAACACCTTGTCGAGGATATTGATGTGCGGATGGCGGCCCTGCACCAGGTGCTCGCGGCCGGCGCGCTGCCATTCAAAATCATGCGGGGCGGGCAGCTCGATGTCGCGCTCGCCCCGGTTGTCGATATAGCGGATCTGCTGGCCGTCGGGCGAGACCGACCAGCGGAACACCCGCACATCGCCCAGGCGCTCGCCGATCTGGAAGCTGGCCAGCAGCTTGCCATCGCGCACCGCCAGCTGCATCAGCTTGGTGTGCTTGTAGTAGGCGTAGAGCTCCTGGAAATCCTGCACAAAGCTCTGGATGCCCAGGAAGCTGTCCTTGGTGTCCACCGGCGTGACTTCGTAGCCCTGCTCGCCCTCGTGCAGGCGGTAGAGCGCAAACACATCCTCGATGCGCGTCTCCTGCTTGAGGCCCATGAACACGTTGTAGCCAAACAGCAAAAAGCCGCCGACCTGGGCGATGTCGCGGCCCAGGCAGTTGTTTTCGGTGCGCACCCGCATGCGGGCGATGACCTCCATCTGGCTGCGGCCAAACTCTTCCAGCCGGGCTTCATTGAGTTCGCGCGCCAGCGTCTCCAGCGCCTGGCCCTGGGCATCGAGCCGCTTGGCCAGCACTTCATAGGAGCCGCCGCTGGCGACAGCGTCGTCAACGGCAGAACGGTCCGGTGGGTCGTTGGTGGGGATAGTGGACATGGCTAGAGCGGCAGAGAATGCGGTGGGGCAGGGCCGGCCAGCACGGGTGCTGGGGCCTGCGATGGGAGTGGCCCGCCCAGCGGCGCACAGGGCGCCGCCGGGCCAGGCGGGCTAGGCGGGCTAGGCCAAGGCCTGGGCTCAGGACTCGGCCGCCGATGGCGGCAGGCTCTTCTTGTCCTGGCCGCCGCCCAGCAGGTTGCTCAGCGCATCGCTGGGCAGGCCCTTGCCGCCGATGAACTTCTGCAGCAGCTCCTGCACGATGGGGCTCTTGGCCGAGACACCCTCGACCGCCTTGCCCACCGACAGCGCCTTGGCAAAGTTGTTGAAGAAGTCGCCACCGCCGCCGACGATGTCGATATTGGCCTTGGACAGCGCCGCCGACAGCACCTCGGCCTGCTCCTGTGCCACGGTCTTGTTCGCTTCGATCGCAGCCAACGCCTGCTCGAAGTTCTTCTCCAGCTGCATGCGGAACTCTTCGTGCGAGCGGGCCTGGTCGGACAGCGACGCGAGCGCCGTGAACTTCTCGGTCAGGCCCTTGGCCTCGGCGAACAGCTTGTCGCGCAGCACATCGGCTTCGGACTGGCCCACATCGCGGGTCACCACCGCCTTGGTGTTGCCCACCTGGGCTTCACCACGGGCCTGTGCCATCAGGCGCTCTTCCAGCACCTTGGCATCGGCCAGGCCCAGCTTCTCGTTGGCATCGGCCTGCGCCTCGATCACGCGCACTTCGGCCAGGCCCTTTTCCTCTTCGCCGCGCGCCTGGGCGATCAGCTTTTCGGCAATGATCTTGGCCTGCACCATGCCTTCGCGCTCGATGGCCGCTGCCGTCACTTCGCGCACCTTGGCGTCGGCCAGGCCCGGCGCTGCGCGCTCGATCTCGATGGCCTCGGCCATCTTCTTCTTGGCTTCGGCGGTCTTGCCCGCCGCTTCCAGCTCGGCCTGGGCCAAGGTGGTCACCTCAACAGCCTTGTGGCGCGATGCCGACTCGTCGGCCTCGGCCTTCTTGACCTGGCGCACCATGTCTTCTTCGGCCTGGGCCTGGGCGGTCAGCACGGTGACCTGCTTCATGCGCTCGGCCTCGGACACCACACGCACTTCCTTAATGCGCTCCTCTTCCTGGGCCACGCCCTTTTCGACCACCACGCGCTCGCGGATGACATTGGCGATATTGGCCTTCTCGACCTCGATGGCCTTTTCCTTCTCGATGCGCTGCAGCTCCACTTCGCGCTGGCGCGAGACCACTTCCAGGTCCTTGGCGCGGGTGACCTTTTCAATCTCGATCACCACCGCGCGCTCGCGGTTCTGCTGGGCCACTGCGACTTCGCGCTGGCGGTTTTCTTCGCGGATGTCGAGCTGCTCCTGCGTCTGGATGCGGGCCTGCTCGGCTTTCAAGCGCTCTTCTTCCTGCACCTTCTGGGTCTCGGCCTGCTCGCGCGCCTGGATGGTGGCGATCTCGCGCTTCTGGCGCGCCTCGGCATCGGCCTGCTGGCGCTCGAGCGCCAGCATCGCTTCCTTGGTCTCGACGTTCTTCTTGGTCACGGCCAGCTCGGCATTGCGCTCGAGCTCGTTGGTGACGATGTTCTGGTTGGCCGTCAGCTCGGTGATCTTGCGAATCCCTTCGGCGTCCAGGATGTTGTTCGGGTCCAGCGAGGCCTTGGAGGTCTGCTCCAGGTAGTCGATGGCCACGTCTTCGAGCACATAGCCGTTGAGGTCATTGCCGATCACATGGATGATCTGGTCGCGGAAATCCTGGCGGTTCTCGAACAGTTTGACAAAGTCGATCTGCTTGCCCACGGTCTTCAAGGCCTCGGAGAACTTGGCATTGAACAGCTCATTGACGGCGCCCTTCTCCGACGCACGCTCCACACCGATGGCCTTGGCCACCTTGAGCACGTCGGCAGCGGTCTCGTTGACGCGCAGGTAGAAGGCCACGGTGATGTCGGCCCGCATGTTGTCGCGGCAGATCAGGCCCTCCTTGCCACGGCGGTCAATCTCCAAGGTGATCAGCGAGATGCGCATGAACTCCTTCTTGTGGATCACCGGCAGCACCATGCCGCCGGTGAACTTCACCTTGGGCTGCGAGGTCGTGTCATTGATGATCAAGGCTGTGCCCTGGGGCACCTTGATGTAGAAGGCCTTGACCAGCGCAAACAGGCCCAGGATGACGATGAAGACGGTGCCGATCACCACCCCCGCGACGATGTACCACTCCAGATTTCCCCAATTCATGCGTAGCTCCCTATCAGTATCAATTTCTAAATAAATGCGATGCGGGCCCGCC
>NZ_KE148574.1:12585-13115 GCF_000410635.1 Comamonas sp. B-9 | reverse complement strand
CCCCGCCGCGGGGGCGGGGGCGCCCCGCCCCTATCAAACAGGTGGGTGCAAACCCGGTATCTCGCTGCCGTCGAACTCGGCCTTGCTGACCACGCGCCAGGCGTTGTGCGCCGGCAGGTGCTCGATCAGCACGATCTCGGTGCCGCGCGGCAGCTCGCGCTCGGGCGAGCGCATCTGCACATGGACCCCGCCGCCGCCGTCATCGACGCTGCCGTAACCCTGTGTGCCGTTGACGACGCCGCTGCGCACCAGGCCTGTGCGGCCCAGCAGCACCTGCGGCGTTTCGGGCGGCGCAATGCGCGCCACCAGGCCGCGCAGCGGCCGCAGCACCACGACGGTGGCGGCAAAGCCCAGCACCAAGGCGGCCAGCGCCAGCGCGCTGCCAGTGATGAAGTTGACCAGGGTCCAGCCCTCGGGCATCGGCACCAGGTGGCACAGTACATAGGAGGCCAGCCAGGACAGCAGCAGCAACACCGTCAGGATGACGGTGGCCGGAATGCCGCCCAGGCCCACCTTGAGCAGCAGGCCGG
>NZ_KE148574.1:12063-12449 GCF_000410635.1 Comamonas sp. B-9 | reverse complement strand
ATGCGCCGAAGATGAAGGTCGGAAAGCCCAGCGCATAGTGCAGAAATGTCGACATGGCAGTCCCTCTTCTCGGTGTGCGGTAGCGGGCGTGGCGCCGGCTCCTCACTTGTTGTGTGTCTGGTCGGGCCAGCCAGGGCCCCGGGAGCGATCAGCCCTCCTTGGAGCCGGCGCGCTGCGCCTTGAGGCGCTCGAGCACCGACTGCGCATTGCCGGCAGCGGCGGTGATGCCGGCGGCACGCAGCTTGGCGTCGAGCGCGTCTTCGCTGCTGCTGTGCGCCAGCTCGGCCGCGCTCTCCATGCGGGCGCCGCGCTCGGCCTGCTTTTGCTTGATGCGTTCGAGCGAATCGAGCGCCGTCTGCACGCGCGACTGCGAGCCGGTGTAGCGG
>NZ_KE148574.1:3107-12053 GCF_000410635.1 Comamonas sp. B-9 | reverse complement strand
GGCCCGCCACCGTGGCCTGGGCGCGCTGCACACTCTCGGTGGCCTTGACGGTGTCGGCCTGCTGCTTGAGCCGCTTGATATTGGACTGCGCGGTCTGGATTGCCGTGCGCAGCTGCTCCACGCTCTGGGTGAAGGCGCCCAGCTGGGCCTCTTCCTCATCACGCTGGGTTTCGAGCAGGGCGACCTTGCCGGCGACTTCCAGTGCCAGCGCCTCGTCCTGGGTCTCCAGCGCCTTCATCGCATAGCCTTCGTACTCGGCAATCTTGGCTTGCGTGGTCTGCAGCTTGCCGGCGGACAGCTTTTGCTTGGCCATGATCTCGGCCAGCGCTTCCTTGGAGCTGTTCAGGTCATTGTCGGCATCGCGGATTTCCTGGTCCAGGATGCGCAGCGCCTGGCTGTCAGTGACGGCTTCACCCGCCTCGTGCGCGGCGCCGCGCAGCGCAGTCACCAGCTTGTTCCATACGGTCATGATGCTCTCCTTGTACTGTGGGGTCGGGGACGGACTGCGCTCAGACCTGCGCCAGGGTCAGATAGGGGGCCAGCGCCTCGGTGGCCTGGATCACGCTGTCGGCCAGGATCAGGATCTCGGCCAGGATGTCGTCCGTGCTGCTGTTGGCGCGCATGGCGGCAAACATCACATAGCCCTCACCGCCCCGGGTCAGCGGCTCCAGCGCCATCGTCGTGAACGGGAACAGCTTTTGCAGGCGCAGGATCTGTGCATTGAGGCCGGCGCCATCGCGCACCTGGTTGGCGGGCCACAAAAAGGCCTCGACCACCAATTGCTCACCCGACAGGGCCACATGCACGGGCAGATCGCCAAAATCGGACAGGGTGACCAGCACACTGGTCTCGGCCCCCTCCAGTAGCTCTATCTGCAACTTGCCCTCGCGGGCCAGCGCCGATGCGCCCAGCTCGTCGGCCAGCGCCTGAATGCTGCGGTAATGGTGCTTGCTGCTTTCCATGCTCCCCTCCTGTCGGTAGATGGTCAATGAACCCGGTTGTGCCTGCGGCTGGCGCATCTGCTTTTCGAGCAGGTGCAGGGCCGCGCTGTACTCTGGAAGTACCCAGACCTCTTTTTTCACCAAACCCTGCTCCCGCAGCCGTTGGCGGTGCAGTCGCTGGTAGTGGGCAGATGTTTTTTGGTCCATGGGATGACGATAACAGCCATTACATGTGATGTGTACATGTAATAGTTTCAACATGTAAATTCTCCTTTGAAATCATAGCACTGCAGGGCTATTTCTCGGGCTGTCACCGTGTTTTGTCTCTGTGGGGACCGGCCCCATCCTGTGGCATCTTCACAATGGCCAGATGCTTTTGATCGACCTGCACCATGCCCACGCTGCCTTGCAAGACAACGGCGTCGCCACCTTGACGATTCGCCATGCCGGCAGCCTCAATATCCTGTCGTCACCGGTGCTCGAAGCGCTGGCCCAGGCATTCGATACGCTGGCGCAGGACAGCCGCATCCGCGTGCTGGTGCTGCGCGGCACCGGCGACAAGGCCTTTGTCGCGGGCGCTGATATCAAGGAAATGCGCGCGCTTACGCCCGACAATGCCGCTGCCTTCATCACCCGGCTGCGCCGCGTCTGCGAAGCCGCGCGCCAGTTCCCCACGCCGGTGATTGCCCGCCTGCCGGGCTGGACGCTGGGCGGCGGGCTGGAGCTGGCCTGCGCCTGCGATATCCGCATTGCCAGCAACCGCGTGCAGTGCGGCATGCCCGAGGTCCAGGTCGGCATCCCCTCGGTGATCCATGCCGCGATGCTGCCCCGGCTGATTGGCGCGGCGCGCACGCAGTGGCTGCTGCTGACCGGCGACAACATCGATGCCGCGCAGGCGCTGCAGTGGGGCCTGCTCGACCAGGTGGTGCCGCCCCAGCGGCTAGACGACGAGGTGGAGCACATGGCCAACAAGCTGGCCGGCTACGGCCCGCAGGCGCTGCGCCAGCAAAAACGCATGCTGCGCGCCTGGGAAAAGCAATCGCTCGACCAGGCCATCGAAGACAGCGTGCAGGAATTTGCTAACGCCTTCAAGACCGGTGAGCCCCAGGCCTATATGGCCCGCTTTGGCCAGCACTGATACAGGGGCGAGCCTGCCTGCGCTTGAGCGGGCAAGCCTATCTGCGCTTTGCTAGCAGGCGGCATCACCTGCTGATGCCGGGGCTCCGCAACCGGGGCCCGTTTCTCTCCCTACCGCCCCCTTGATCGCCCATGCCGTCTGCGCAGGGGTGATGCCCCATCGCGCCCGGATGGCATATGCCCAGCGCTGGCCCCTTGTTGCACGGCGCAGTGTGGTTGCCAAGCCCCAGCCATCTCTTGTCATTTTTCTATGGGATTGGCAACACACCACCAAGAAAAAGCATCATCCAGAAACAGAAAATTTTGATGCGCCGCAGCATTTTTTACATTTGATCGTTAAAAAAGGCTTCCAAATCAAGCATCAATTTGTAACCTGCTCAGTGCCCTATTTTGGCAAATCGTTGATATTTATTCCCTTTATCGTTAATAAATACTTACTTTTTACTCGGATACTTGTTGAAACACTATTCATGCGTTTGTGGTGATTGATATAATCGAATCACAAGTCGTGAGAATTTTTTTCTATCAATCACCATGCCCAAGCGCTCCGCCCCCTCCTTTCAGGCCCCTGCCCTCTGCGCAGCGTTCCTGGGCCTTTTGCCTGTGCTGGCCCATGCCCAGCCACTGCGGCCTTACCAGGCCAGCTGGGCCACCTGGGGGTTGGGCCTGTGCCTGGCCGCTCTGCTGGTGGTGGTGCTGCTGGAGGCGCTCTACACCTTCCGCCACTACGCGTTCACGCTCAACCGCCTGTTCGCACGCCAGCGCCCGCTGTATGCCGGCATCGAGCAGGCGCACTGGCCGCACATCACCGTCTTTATTGCAGCGCACAACGAAGAGGCCGTGATCTCGGGCTGCATCGAGGCGCTCCTGGATGTGGACTACCCGCGCGATCGCCTGACGATCATGCCGGTCAATGACCGCTCGACCGATGGCACGCGCCAGATCATCGACAGCTATGCCGACCGCCACCCTGGCCGTCTGCAGCTGTTCCACCGCCAGGAAGGCCCTCCAGGCAAGGCCGCGGCGCTGGCCGATGCCACCGCCATCGTCCAGGCCCGGGGCGAGTCCGAGCTGATCGTGGTGTTCGATGCCGACTACCTGCCGGGCAAGAAAATCATCAAGCAGCTCGTCGCCCCCTTCCTCGACCCCGAGGTGGGCGCCGTCATGGGCCGCGTCGTGCCGCAGAACGCCGGCGTGAACCTGCTCACCCGCCTGCTGGATCTGGAGCGCTCCGGCGGCTACCAGGTCGACCAGCAGGCCCGCTTCAACATGGGTGCGGTGGCGCAGTACGGCGGCACCGTGGGCGGCATTCGCCTGAGCGCGCTGCAGGATGTGGGCGGCTGGACCCCCGAGGTGCTGGCCGAGGACACCGACCTGACCTACCGCCTGCTGCTCAAGGGCTGGCAAACCGCCTACCTGGGCTACGCCGAATGCTACGAGGAAGTGCCTGAGAGCTGGGCCGTGCGTTTTCGCCAGATCAGCCGCTGGGCCAAGGGCCACAACCAGGTGATGACCAAGCTGGGCACCGAGATGCTGACCCGCAAGGGCCTGCGCTGGATGGAGCGTGTCGACGGCGTGGCACTTTTGGGCGTGTTCCTGATGTCGCCCATCTTGCTGGTGGGCTGGCTGCTGGCCCTGGTGCTGACGGTGACCGGCTACGGCATCGGCGCCAATGTGAACATTGCCTTGCTGATGCTGCTGATCGCCACCGGTTTTGCCTGCGTGGGCAACTTCGCCGCCTTCTTTGAAGTGGCCGCTGCCGTGCACCTCGACGGCCACCAGCGCCGCCTGCGCCTCTTGCCGCTGCTGCTGACGGGCTTTGTCGTCAGCATGGTGGCGGTTTCCAAGGCCACGATCGACGGGCTGCTGCTCGACAAGCTGTTCAAGCGCCAGTTCAAATGGGACAAGACCGTGCGCTACCGCCAGGCGCCCGCTGCTGCCCCCGCCGCCGCCGTCTCCCCCTCCGCCCTGCCTGAAGCACGTGTATGACCGCCCCCGTCCACCCCCTGCTGTTTGGCAGCATGTGGCTGACCGTGACCGCCCTGGTCTTCCTGTTGCCGCTGCTGCCGGCGCTGCGCGAGCTGTATTCGCGCAGCGATGCCGATGCGCTGGCCATCGATCCGCTGGACAACGGCCGCACGGACTACACCGCCCAGCGCATGGCCGAGCAGCTCGATCTGCTCGAGGCCATGCCCCGCGTGGCCCAATGGCAGCACGATGACCAGGGGCGCCTGATGGTGCCCCGTGGCCAATCGCGCCTGATGGCCCGGACCGAGGTACCGGTCGTGATCGGCTTCAGATCGCAGCTGCGCAGCCTTGTCTCCAGCGACGTCGTCGAGCTGCAGGCCAACAGCGTGGTGCAGCGCGTGCTGCATGCCAAGAGCATCCACTGCCTGGGCCCGGCCCAGCTGGCCCGCCTGACCAGCGCCGAGCGCCATATCGTGCTGTCGCCCGGTGCGCGCTTTTTGCGCCTCTCGGCCGCCTGCATCTTTACCTGGCCCCTCAAGCGCTCGCTGCAGTTCCCGCTGCCCGAGCTGGGCACCGGCATGCCGCTGACGACGCTGCAGCGGCGCCATGAAGGCGACCTGCGCATTCCCGCCGGCACCATTGTGCGCGGCGGCCTGGTGGTCACCGGCAACCTGCTGATGGAAGAGATGTCCGTGGTCGTGGGCCATATCAAGGTGCATGGCAATGCCGTGCTGGCCCAGAGCGCCTGTGTGCAGGGCGCGGTGTTCGTGCAGGGCGACCTGCAGACCAAGGGCAACAACTATGTCGAAGGGCCCTTGTGCGCCGGCAAGCGCCTGCAGCTGGGCCCCGACAGCCAGGTGGGCGACAAGGACTGCCCCAGCAGTGTCTCGGCCTGGACCATTGCCTTGCACGCCAGTGTGCGGGTCTATGGCAGTATGGCTGCCGTACGTTCCGGACAGGTGGTGCTATGAAAACACGCAATCTCTGGATCGCCTCGGCGGCCATGGCCTGGCAGCTGGCGGGCGCAGCGCAGCCAGCCGAGCCCCCGGCGCTGGCCGCCTTTGCGACGGGCGATGGCGCCTACTACACCACCTTGGGCGGCCAGGTAGTGGATCCTTACTTCATCAACAAGGGCTTCACCATCGCGCTGCAGGCGGATGTGCCACTGCAGGCCGAGCTGCAGCAGTGGCTGGCCTGGCTGCTGCCGCGCCAGCGCCAGGATGGCGGCTTTGACCGCTTTTGCCCCACGGCCGACAAGGCCTGGCGCAGCTGCATGGGTGCCGATGCCGACGACTCCATGGCCGCCACCACGATCGAGATGCTGCACCAGGCGCAGCACAAGCAATGGCTGGAGCCGGGCCAGCAGGCCGCCGCCCAGCAAGCCGTTGCACGCAGCCAACAGCTGCTCGCGCGCCTGCGCAACCCCAAGAACCAGCTCTACAAAGCCTTGCTGGACACCGAGCTTTACTACCTGATGGACAACATCGAGGTCTACGAGGCGCTGCGCGTGGCCGAAGGGGCGCAGGCCGGCCCCGCCTCCAGGCAGCTGGCAGCGGCCATCAACCGGCGTTTTCGCAGCGGCAGCGACTGGAAACCGGCCTTGCCCGAATACGACCAGCCACGCTTTTATCCCCACACCCTGGCCAGCGCCTACCTGTGGCAGACCGGCGTTATTTCGCGCGCCGAATCGGACCGCGCCACCGCCCAGTGGCTGGCCCAGCATGGCAGCGCCTGGCTCTCGCGCAGCGAAGACCACTATGCATGGGGCCTGGTTGCATGGAAAATGCGCCAAACCGCACCGATCCAGGCCGCCTGCTGGCGTGCATCGCTGCGGCCCTTCCAGCCCACGGTGGGCTGGACGGTGCTCGATGCAATGATTGACCACGCACTGGCGCACACGGGCATCAGCACCCAGTGCCCTTTTGCAATGGCCACGATGCCCGCGCCCGCCCCGGCTGCCAACCCTTGAGGCTGACACCATGAACAAGCTCTTGCGCTGGAAGAAATGGCTGGCCGCCACCGCAGTGGTGCTGTGCCTGCTCGCCGTCATTGGCTGGCACCAGTCGCGCAGCCTGCAGGCCAGCCAGCACTACGCCACCATCAGCTTGCTGGTTCCCGATGGCCTGCCCGCCAATGCGCCCCAGGTCCAGATCTGGAGCGAGGCGGCGCGCGAGCGCGGCGTGCTGCTCAAGCCGCTGGCGATCAGCGAATGGATGCGCGGCATCCACTATGGCGCCCCCGCTGCGCAGCAGGCGGTGATCCTGCCCGATACCTTCCACCGCAATATCTCGGACGCGGCAGTGCAGACCCTGATCGACGTGGTGCAGGCTGGCGGCAAGGCCATGGTGGTGCAGGACGGCGGCATGCTGGACGAGCGTGGCTACTACAGCAAAGGCACATCGCGCCTGTCGCAGATGCTGGGTGTGCGCTATGGCGACTACGACACCTACAAGGACCAGCTGTCCGACTATGAAGAGATCCGGGGCGCGCCCGCCACGATGGAGCTGCTGGGCATACCGCCAGGGCGCTACCTCGATGCCAAGGCCGCTGCCAAGCTCACCGCGATCGACCCCGAGGAGCTGGCGGTCGATGAACCGGGCTTTCCCAGCTTCATCGCCGGCTACACCAAGGATTCGCAGCGCTTTACCGTGCTCAAGACCGACCGCCCCCAGGGCGCACGCATCCTGCTGCAATCTAGCAATGGCGATGTGGTGGCCAGCGTCAACCGCTGGGGCAAGGGCCAGGCGATGTTCATCAACCTGCCGCTGACCTATTTGCTGCAGCGCACCGACGGTATTTTTCTGCACGGCTTTCTGGGCTACTTTGCCCAGCAGCTGGTGCAGCAGCCGCAACTGCTGGCCTCACCCGATGGCATGGGCGCGCTGGTGCTGAACTGGCACAACGACGACGGCCGGGCCATCGGCTTTTTGCACGAGTTGCAGGACGCCGGTGTTTTTGACCACGGCCACCAGTCCCTGCACTTCACCGCCGGCCCCGATGTGAACAAGCCGGGCGACGGCCTGGGCATGGACCTGGACTACAACGAAGACGCCCAGCAGATGATCCAGAAGCTGCTCAACCAGGGCCACACCATCGGCAACCATGGCGGCTGGATCCACAACTATTTCGGCAACAACGCCTCCGACGACAACGCCGACGATTTCATGCCGTTTCTCGATCTGAACAATGCCTCGGTCACCAAGGCCAACCAGGGCCTGCAGCCCAAGGAATACTCGGCCCCCAATGGCAACACCCCGCTGTGGACCTATGACTGGATGGCCGAGCAT
This sequence comes from Comamonas sp. B-9, assembly GCF_000410635.1. NCBI lineage: Bacteria > Pseudomonadati > Pseudomonadota > Betaproteobacteria > Burkholderiales > Comamonadaceae > Comamonas > Comamonas sp. B-9. The sequence goes on along the minus strand of NZ_KE148574.1, from coordinate 4,720 downwards.
GGCGTGCAGGCCTATTACACGGTGGCCAACGTCGGCATGCCGCCCACGCGGCTGTGGCTGGGATCGCGCCAGGTCGACCAGTCCTGGGCCTTCCCGGTGCTGACCTATGGCCAGGTCGCGTCGGCCGAAGAGGCCTCGTTCCAGAAGATACCGGTTGCCGAGTTCGGCCAGTGGCTGCAGCAGGTCGCGGGCTTTATCGAGCACACCCGCAGCATCCGCCTGAGCTATTTCCACCCGATTGGCGCGGTGGACTACCTGCCCGCCGTGAAGGCCTACATCGACAGCGTGCAGGCCTGTGCGGACCGCCATCAATGCCAGTTCATCTCGATGGGCGAGGCGGCCGACTTCCTCAGCCGGCGCAACCAGGTGCAGTGGTCCATCACGGCCGAGGGCGACAACGACCTGCTCAGCGCCAGCCACGCCCAGTCCCTGGCCACGATGACCTGGACCGTGCCCAAGAAAAAATACGATGCCGTGCGCGTGCGCGCCGGGCAGGCCCAGGTGCAAGCCACCGACGACGCCTGGCTGGTCCGCGTGCAGGACGGCAAAGACCTCAGCCTTGAACTGCATCGCCAACCATGAGCTCCTCCCACCCCTCCTCCCCCTTCTGCGTGGCCGCCATCATGGGCACCCGGCCCGAGATCATCAAGATGGCCCCGGTGGTGCTGGCACTGCGCCAGCGCGGCATCACCACCCATGTGCTGCACACCGGCCAGCACGAGGAGATGGCCTGGCCGCTGTATGAATTCTTCGGCATCGCCCCCCAGGAGGTGATCCGCCTCAAGCGCGAGGTCGCCACCCTGCCGGCGCTGTCGAGCGAGCTGATGTCGGCCATCGGCAGCACCCTGGCCAGCCTCCAACCCGCCGTGGCACTGGTGCATGGCGACACCAGCAGCGCCGCCATGGGCGCGCTCGCGGCCGCCTACCTGCAGATCCCCGTCGGCCATGTCGAGGCCGGCCTGCGCTCGGGCCGCATCTCCGAGCCCTTCCCCGAAGAGATCAACCGCAGCCTGATCGGCCGCGTGAGCCAATGGCACTTTGCGCCCACCGGCCAGGCCCGCGAGAACCTGGAGAAGGAAAACGTGCCCGGTGAGATCGCGGTGGTCGGCAACACCGTCGTCGATGCCGTGCTGCTGGCCGCGCGCCATGTGCGCCAGCAGCGCGCTGCCGGCCAGCCGGTGGCCAACCCGGACTACCAGTGGTTTGTCGACAGCGGCCTGCGCCAGCTGGTGCTGGTGACCGCGCACCGGCGCGAGAACTGGGGCGAGCCCATGGTGGAGATTGCCCGGTCGGTGGCCCGCCTGCTCGAGCAACACCCCGATGCCGCCGTGATCTGGCCGGTGCACCTGAACCCGCTGGTGCAGGACGTGGTGCGCAGCGTGCATGCCACCAGTGCTGCCGAGGTGCAGAGCCGCTGGCGCCTGACGGCCCCGCTGGACTATGCGCCCATGGTCGAGATCATGGACGCGGCCCAGCTGCTGCTGACCGATTCGGGCGGCATCCAGGAAGGAAGAAGGCCTGTCGCTGCAAAAGCCACTGCTGGTGATGCGCGATGTGACCGAGCGCCCGGAAGTCATCACCTGCGGCGCCGGCCTGCTGGTGGGCACCGAGGC
>NZ_KE148574.1:0-3097 GCF_000410635.1 Comamonas sp. B-9 | reverse complement strand
GGCTGCCCCCATCCTCTCGGCCGCCAGCCATGTGCTGGCCACGGGCCAGTTGCCCGGCCAGCCACCGGTCACCGTAGACAACCCCTTTGGCGATGGCAGCAGCGGCGTGCAGATTGCCGCCGCGATTGCCCGCCACCTGCAGCCAACCTCCCTCTAAAAACCAACACAAGAACACCATGAACACCTTCTTCCTGCGCAGCTCCCTGGCCCTGAGCGCCGCCGCCTTGCTGGCCCCTGCCATGGCCCAGACCACGGCCGCCAGCGCCGCAGCTCCCATCACCGAGCCCGCCGCCGCGCCGGCAGCACCGGCCGCAGACTTCGAGCCCGGCCAGCGCGGCCGCGTTGATATCGGCGCGGGCTTTTCCAGCCTGACCGGCGGCAACAGCAACTGGAACGACGAGTACGTGCGTGGCTATGTCGGCCTCAAGCCTGGCACCGTGCTGAACTGGGACCTGGCCAGCCAGCGCCACTTTGACCAGCGTGGTACCGTGGGCGCGCTGTCGCTGACGCAGACCTTGTCGCCCTGGTGGTACATGTCGGTGGGCGCCAGCTCCGGCTCGGCCGATTTCCAGAACAAGTACCGCGGCGACATCGCCATCTACCGCAAGTGGACCGAGAGCCAGCAGTGGGTGACCGGCCTGGCGCTGATGAAGTCGGCCAGCCGCGACGGCATCCACCGCGACACCGGCATCACCGCGTCGGTGGCCTACTACTCGGCCAATGACTGGGTCGGCGAAGGCGGCGTGGTCTACAACAAGTCCAACCCCGGCTCGGTCGAAGGCTACCGCGGCTTTGCCGCGCTGACCATGGGCCGCGAAAAGCAGCACTACTTCACCGCCCGCATCGACCATGGCAAGGAAGGCTACCTGCCCACCGGCGCCATCGCCAACGGTGCCGGTGACCAGGTCGGCTTCCAGTCGACCGAGCTGAGCCTGCAATGGCGCCAGTGGCTGGGCAAGGACTGGGGCTACCTGGTCGGCGGCCAGTTCTACCGCAACCCCTACTACAACCGCAAGGGCCTGAGCGCTGCGGTGTTCTTCGACTTCTAAGGCCAGGCCATGTCGTTGCGCATGACCCGCCAGCACCGGGGCCTCAGAAGCTACATCTGGACCTGGCAGCACAGCGCCCAGCTGCTGGTGCTGCTGCTGGCCTTCTGGCTGGTGCTGTGGTGGGCTGCGCCGCTGTTGATGCACCGCTGGGCCGATGTGCTGGGCTGGGCCTGGCCGCACCTGGGCCTGGGCAGCAGCGAGGGCGTGGAGGTCCACACCACATCGCTGCTGGGCGTGCCCATCGAGGTGGTGCGCACGCATTTCTACGTGCCGCCACCCAACCTCTGGCAGTGGTGGGGCGGCGCGCTGCTGTCGCTGGGGCTGATGGCACTGTCCTTTGTGCTCTCGCGCGAGCGCCTGCCGCTGATCTACGGCCTGCGCATCGTCGCGCTGCTGGGCATCGTGGGGCTGCTGTCCTACGAGTTCCTGCCCACGCTGGCCGTGAGCGACGTCAACCGCCTGCTGGCCGACAACATCCTGGACATGGGCCTGGCCATGCTCTGGCTGCTGCCGGCTGTGCATGCGCTGGTGCTCTACATCTTCCCGATCCCGGTGCTGCACAAGGTCGCCGCTACGATGACCGGCATGCTGATGCTGGTTGTCAGCATCCCGCTGCAGGCCGCCTCGCTCGCCTGGCTGGCCCAGCAGTTCAGCCTGCTCGTGACCTTGCCCTTGTACATGCTGTTCAGCTTTTTGCCCCAGATTGCGGCGCAGCTGGGCATCTACGGCCTGTTCATGAGCTTTGCACCAGCGCCTGAGCGAGGGGGCGCCTAGCTGGAGGCGCCTAACCGGGGGCGCCCAGTCGGCCGTGCCCAGCCGAGGACACCTTGCCGGCCACACCTCACCGGCCGCACCTAGCCGGCCACCCCTCCTCCAGGATCCAAAAAGTTTCCCAAGCAACGATTAGCCGACGAGACCCTGTTGGCTTGCCTCTGGGCGGACAATGCGCCGTGGCCCTGTCCGCAGGGCCCGGACCAACCGATCGACCCATGGCGCCCGGTGGCCGGCCACCGGGCAGGCCCGCTGGGGCGCCGCCAAGGAGAAAACAATGCTGTACCTGGTTCGCATGGATGTGAACATTCCCCATGACCTGCCCCAAGAGCAGGCCCAAGAGATCAAGGCCCGCGAGAAGGCCTATTCGCAAGATCTGCAGCGCGATGGCCGCTGGAAGCACATCTGGCGCGTGGCGGGCGAGTATGCGAACTACAGCGTGTTCGATGTGGAATCGAACGACGAGCTCCACGGCCTGCTGCAGGCGCTGCCGCTGTTCCCCTACATGAAGATCTCGGTCACGCCGCTGGCCCAGCACCCCTCGGCCATCGCCCAGAACTGATAGCCTGCGCCGGCAGGGGCCGGCCACCCGCTGTGCAACGCACACCCTCGCCCATGGCGAACGGTGTGCGTTGTGCTTTCTGGCGTGGATGCGCGCACTACAGCTGCACGCGCAGCTCGCCAATGCCGTCAAACTGTACCCGCACTGCATCGCCAGCTGCGGCCTGCAGCAAGCCGCACCAGCTGCCGGTGGTCACCACGGTGCCGGCGCGCAGGCTGCCAAAGTGCGCGGTTGCATGGCGCAGCCACTGCGGCAGCAGCCAGGCCGGGTCCTGCAGGCCATAGCTGCGCTCAAACGCCTGGGCGGGCTGCGCACCGATCTGTACCGTGCAGCGCTGCGTGCTGCCATCCACCGGGCGGTAGGGCTGCCAGGCACCCAGCACCAGCGCGCCATGGCAGAGCAGGTCCGCCGCCTTCAAGGCCGCAGGCGCCTGCAGCTGCTGCTGCCAGCGCGAATCAACCATCTCGATGCTTACCGCCATCGCATCGATCAGCTCGGCCGCGCTGGCCTCATCGAGCGCAGCGGCCTGGTCCGCATCGACCGCGCGGCCCAGGCGCAGCGCAATCTCCGCCTCGACGCCGCGCAGAAAAAACGGGGTGGCACGCAGATCGGCGCCGCCACCGTGCACCCCTTGGGGTGGCAGAGGCGCATGGCCCAGCGGCTGGCTGCGGCTGGGGCCACCCGATTTCCAGTACTGGGGCGCTTGGGCGGCGTC
>NZ_KE148573.1:9292-9499 GCF_000410635.1 Comamonas sp. B-9 | reverse complement strand
TGCCACGCCTTGGCGCGCCGGCACAATGCCCTGGCCCACGAGCACCCACATACCGGTCCAGCTGGCGCCCTGGCCCAGGCTCATCACCACAAAGCCGGGCACCAGCCAGGCATAGTTGCCGGCCAGCGGCAGCACCGCTGCCATCCAAACCATGCCCAGCACACCGGCGGCCCAGCCCCGCAGCAGCACGCTGCGTGTGCCCTGCTG
>NZ_KE148573.1:437-9065 GCF_000410635.1 Comamonas sp. B-9 | reverse complement strand
GTGGCATCAAGGGCGCTGCCACCCGCGCCTCGGTGCGCCAGAACAGGCCCAGCGCGGCCAGCGCCAGCAGCAGCAGGCCCGCCGTGCGCCAGTCAGCCCAACCCCATTGCGGGCCCTGCACCAGCAGCGCCACCAAGGCGCTGGCACCCACGGTCACGCTGATGCAGCCCAGCAGGTCAAAACGCCGCTGCGCAGCGGGCACTGCAGGCATCGCCGGCAGGTAGCGGCCTGCGGCAATCGCGCAGGGCCAGGCAATTGGCACCAGCACCCAGAGCACCCAGTGCCAGCCCAGGGTCTGGGTGAGCAGGCCGCCCAGCAAGGCACCGGCCGCCAGGCCGCCAGCACTGGCCATGCTCCACACGGCCAGCGCGCGGTTGCGCTCAGCGCCTGCGGCATACAAGGTATTGATCATCGACAAGGTGGCCGGGAACAGCAGCGCCGCTGCCACGCCTTGCCCGGCACGCGCTGCCACCAGTTGCCAGGGCAGCTGCGCAAAGCCGCCAGCGAAGGAGGCCAGGCCAAACAGCGCCATCGCTGCCACATACATGCGGCGCTGGCCCAGCAGATCGGCGCAGCGCCCGCCCAGCAGCAGGCAGCCGCCAAAGGCCACGCTGTAGCCGCTGATGACCCATTGCAGGTGGCGGGCATCGAGCTGCAGCTGCTGGCCCATGGCGTCGAGCGCAACAAAGACAATCGTCGCATCGAGCGCAATCAGCAGCTGCGCAAACGACAGCAAGGCCAGCGCGGCACGCGGATGGCGCAGCACCCCAGCGGGGTGCAAAGGTTTTTCAAGGGTCACTTCATCACTCCAAAACATACGAACCTGCAGTGCTGGGGCAGCAGCTGCAGGCGGGTGATGACCGGTCATGGCAGCATGGTATTTAAATCAATAACGAAGATAAATAGCAAACCCATCTTTTACTTATGCAAAAATGAATCAATAGTTGGCAGGAGCAGCCCCATGGATTTGAACGCAGTACAGATGCTGATCAAGGTGGCCGAGCACAAGAGCTTTACCCAGGCCGCGCACTGCCTGGGCACCACGCAGTCGCGCATCTCCCGCGCCATTGCGCAGCTGGAGACCGACCTGGGCACGCGCCTGCTCCACCGCAATACCCGCAATGTGTCACTCACCCCCGATGGCTGCCTGCTGGTGGACCGCAGTGCCGCGTTGATCGCCGGGCTGGACGATGCCAGGCAGCAGCTGCTGGACCGGCGCTGCGAGCCTACCGGCGTGCTGCGCATGACGGCGCCCTCGGTGCTGGGCCGCGTGGTGCTGACGCCCCTGCTCGGCCAGTTGCTGCAGCAGTACCCGGGCCTGCAGATCGAGGCCATCTTTACCGACCGCCTGGTGGACATGGTGGACGAGGGCTATGACGCCGCGGTGCGCATCGGCCCCCTGCTCGACAGCCGCATGATCGGCAGGCCGCTGCCGCCGCTAAACTGGGTGACAGTGGCCTCTCCCGCCTACACGGCCCGCCATGGCCGGCCACAGAACCTGGAAGAGTTGGCGACACACCGCTGCCTCTCGGTCTACAACCACTACCGGGGTTTTGCCGTGCCCTGGCAGTTTCGCCAGCCCGATGGCAGCACCATCGACTGGCCCGCGCCCCATGCCATCCGCTTTGACAGCGGTGACCCCTTGATAGAAGGCGCGATTGCCGGCCTGGGCGTCGCCCAGGTGATGGGCTTTGCGGTGCGCGATGCACTGGCCGATGGCCGGCTGGAGCGGCTGCTGCCCACGCTCGAAGGCCGCAGCCGCGAGCTGTCGCTGGTTTACCCGCGCACACGCCATGCCTCACCCAAGGTGCAGGCGCTGTGCAAGCTGCTGCTGGGGCGCAGCGCCTGGTGATGGCGGTCGGCCGGCGGGCGGGCTGGCAGCGATTGTTCAAATCCATGCAACGCTGCGTTCAAACCAGCGGCACCCCAAACCAGCAGCCAAGCCCTACAGTGGATACAGGCGCCAAAAACAGATCGCAAGCAGGCGCTCCTCACCGCGGTTGCGGTCCGTATTTATCGACAAAGGAAATATTCACCATGGCTAAAGTTCTGGTTCTCTACCATTCCATGTACGGTCACATCGAGACCATGGCCGGCAAGATCGCCGAAGGCGCGCGCAGCGTGGCGGGCACCGAGGTCGCCATCAAGCGCGTGCCAGAAACCATGCCCCAGGAAGCCTTCCAGGCCGCCGGCGGCAAGGTGGACCAGGCCGCAGCTGTGGCCACGCCCGCCGAGCTGGCCGACTACGACGCCATCATCTTTGGCACCCCCACCCGTTTTGGCAATATGAGCGGCCAGATGCGCAGTTTCCTCGACCAGACCGGGGGCCTCTGGGCCAAGGGCGCGCTGTCGGGCAAGGTCGGCAGCGTGTTCACCTCCACCGGCACCCTGGGCGGCCAGGAAACCACCGTCACCTCGTTCTGGAACACCCTGGCCCACCACGGCATGGTGATCGTGCCCGCCGGCTTTGGCCTGCCTTCGCAGTTTGACCTGTCCCAGGCCAAGGGCGGCTCGCCCTACGGCGCCGCCACGCTGGCCGGTGCCGATGGCTCGCGCCAGCCTTCCGCCCCCGAGCTGGAACTGGCCTTTGCCCAGGGCGCCAAGGTCGCCGCACTGGCCGCCAAGCTGAGCGCCTGAGCCTTTAGCCGGCCTGGCCGGCTGCAGCATCCCGAGAACGTAAAAAAGCCAGTCAGAGGTTCTGACTGGCTTTTTGATTTTGACGCCTTGTGAGGCGCCTGCCACCGTGCTGGTGGCAGGGCAGTGCCGCTTACTTGGCGGCCAGGCGCTGCCAGGTGTCAATCACGCTGTCGGGGTTCAGCGAGATCGAGGCAATGCCCTTGTCCGCCAGCCACTGCGCAAAGTCAGGGTGGTCCGAAGGGCCCTGGCCGCAGATACCGACGTACTTGTTCTGGGCCAGGCAGGCGGTGATGGCGCGCTCGAGCATCTTCTTGACGGCAGGGTCGCGCTCGTCAAAGTCGGCAGCCAGCAGCTCCAGACCGGAGTCACGGTCCAGGCCCAGGGTCAGCTGGGTCAGGTCGTTCGAGCCGATCGAGAAGCCGTCGAAGTACTCCAGGAACTCATCGGCCAGGATGGCGTTCGAGGGCACTTCGCACATCATGATGACTTCCAGGCCGTTCTCGCCGCGCTGGAGACCATTGGCCGCCAGCAGCTCGGTCACGCGCTTGGCCTGGTCCAGGGTACGCACGAAGGGGATCATGATCTTGACATTGGTCAGGCCCATGTCGTTGCGCACGCGCTTCAAGGCCTCGCATTCCATCTTGAAGGCTTCGCCAAAATCCTTGGAGATATAGCGCGCTGCACCACGGAAGCCCAGCATTGGGTTTTCTTCATCGGGCTCGTAGCGGCTGCCACCGATCAGCTTGCGGTACTCGTTGGACTTGAAGTCCGACATGCGCACGATGACCGGCTTGGGGTAGAACGCCGCAGCGATCGTTGCCACCCCTTCGGTGATCTTGTCCACGTAGAAAGCGCGCGGCGAGGCATGGCCACGGGCCACAGATTCGACGGCCTTCTTCAAATCAGCATCGACAGCCGGGTAGTCCAGGATGGCCTTGGGGTGCACGCCGATGTTGTTGTTGATGATGAATTCCAGACGTGCCAGACCCACGCCGTCGTTGGGCAGCTGGGCAAAGTCAAAGGCCAGCTGGGGGTTGCCTACGTTCATCATGATCTTGGTCTTGATCGGAGGCATTTCGCCACGCTTGACCTCGGTCACTTCGGTCTCGAGCAGGCCGTCATAGATGCGGCCGGTGTCGCCTTCTGCGCAGCTGACCGTCACCAGGGTGCCGTTCTTCAGCAGCTCGGTGGCATTGCCGCAGCCCACGACGGCAGGGATGCCCAGCTCGCGCGCAATGATCGCGGCGTGGCAGGTACGGCCACCACGGTTGGTGACGATGGCCGCCGCCTTCTTCATCACCGGCTCCCAGTTCGGATCGGTCATGTCGGTCACCAGCACATCGCCGGCTTCGACCTGGTCCATCTGCGAGATGTCGGAGACCAGGCGCACACGGCCGGTGCCGATCTTCTGGCCAATCGCGCGGCCTTCGGCCAGCACGGTGCCGCTGCCCTTGAGCTTGTAGCGCTGCTCGGCTTGGCCCTTGGACTGGCTCTTCACCGTCTCAGGGCGTGCCTGCAGAATGTAGAGCTTGCCGTCGGTACCGTCCTTGCCCCATTCGATGTCCATCGGGCGGGCATAGTGCTTCTCGATCACCAGCGCGTACTGCGCCAGCTCCTGCACTTCGGCATCGGTCAGCGAATAGCGGTTGCGCAGCTCGGGGCTGACATCGGTGGTGCTCACCAGCTTGCCGGAGGCGGCTTTTTCTTCAGGCGTTGCAAACACCATCTGCAGCAGCTTGGAGCCCAGGTTGCGGCGGATCAGCGCCTGCTTGCCCGCTTCGAGCATGGGCTTGTGCACATAGAACTCGTCCGGGTTCACGGCGCCCTGCACCACGGTCTCACCCAGGCCGTAGCTGGAGGTGATGAAGACCACCTGGTCAAAGCCCGACTCGGTGTCAATGGTGAACATCACGCCTGCGGCACCCTTGTCCGAGCGCACCATGCGCTGCACACCGGCCGACAGGGCCACCACGTCGTGCTCAAAGCCCTTGTGCACGCGGTAGGAGATGGCGCGGTCGTTGTAGAGCGAGGCAAACACTTCCTTCATCTTGTGCAGCACATCGTCGATGCCCACCACGTTGAGGAAGGTTTCTTGCTGGCCGGCGAAAGAGGCGTCAGGCAGGTCTTCTGCGGTAGCTGACGAGCGCACGGCAAAGGAGGCCTCGGTATTGCCCGCTTGCAGAGTCACAAAGGCCTCGGCAATGGCTTTTTGCAGATCGAGCGGGAAAGGCTGGGCCTCGACCATGGCTCGGATTTCGGCACCGACCTGGGCCAGCGCGCGCACATCGTCCACATCCAGCGCCGCGAGCTTGGCGCTGATCTTGTCAGCCAGGCCTTCGTGGGCCAGGAACTCGCGGAAGGCGTGGGCCGTCGTGGCAAAGCCGGTCGGCACGCGCACGCCTTGCGGCAGTTGCGAGATCATTTCGCCGAGCGAGGCGTTCTTGCCGCCTACGACCTCGACGTCGGTCATTCTCAGGTTCTCAAACGGTACGACCAGGGCGGTCGCGCTGTAGAGGTTGGACATGGTGAAGCTCCGGAAGTTAAAAACTGGCTCGGGCGCCCATGGCCGCAGTGGGGGCAATGGCACGCACGCATAGACTCCTGCCCGGCCGCTGCGGGCTCGGACATCTGGCTTTGTATTTGTACTGGTAGGCCGGAGTACATGCGGGAAATGTGAATAATGGGCGTCATTGTAGGCGTGCCGCCGCCGTTTTGCTTGCGACTTGCTGAACACCGTGGTCAACAATGACAAACCCCGCAGGCAACCGTCCACCGCCTGCGACAGAATTCGCCCGTTACCGCCGATGTAGCCCTAGAACCTGTTTACGATCTCTACGCAGCCGCGTTGGAGTGCAATCGGGATGAGTTCGAAGGGCTGGTTCGCAGCTTGCACCGGGGTGCAAGCAAGAGCCAGCGCGCAGAAATCGCCCGATTTCACTCCAACCCTTCGGGACAGTGGCTTTGCGAGCGGTCTGCGTCGTTGCAAATCCTCGCAATAGCATGGCTATTGCTGCGGTATTGCGCCTCGCATCCCATCTCGCAAAGACACTGTCGCGGCGCGAGGAGATCGTAAACAGGTTCTTAGGCCCAACATGCACCAACGCACCATTTTCTTTATCTCTGATGGCACCGGCGTGACAGCCGAGACCTTTGGCCGCGCCATCATGAAGCAGTTCGACATCACCACCCGTGCGGTGCGCCTGCCCTTTGTGGACACGGTCGACAAGGCCCACCAGGCCGTGCACCAGATCAACCACACGGCCGACAAGGAAGGCAAAAAGCCCATTGTTTTCACAACCTTGGTCGAACCCGAGACGGTCAAGGTGGTGCATGAGCACTGTAAGGGCCTGGTGATGGACATGTTTGCCACCTTTGTCCAGCCGCTGGAAGACGAGCTGGGCGCCAAGTCGCACCACCGCATTGGCCGCTTTACCGATATCAGCGAGAGCAAGGAATACTTTGACCGCATGGAGGCGATCAACTTCAGCCTGGCGCACGATGACGGCCAGACCAACCATGACCTGGCCGGTGCCGATGTGATCCTGGTGGGGGTGAGCCGCAGCGGCAAGACGCCTACCAGCCTCTACCTGGCGATGCAGTTTGGCCTCAAAGTGGCCAATTACCCGCTGATCCCCGAAGACTTTGACCGCCAGCAGCTGCCCCCGGCGCTGCTGCCTTATAAGAAGAAGATCTTTGGCCTGACCATTGCCCCCGAGCGCCTGTCCCAGATCCGCAATGAGCGCCGCCCCGACTCGCGCTACGCCAGCCTGCAGAACTGCCGCATGGAAGTGGCCGAGGCCGAATCGATGATGCGCCGCGCCGGCATCCAGTGGCTGTCGACCACGCACAAGTCCATCGAAGAGATTGCCGCCGTGGTGCTGCAGGACCTCAAGCAGGACGAGTGAGCGGCGCGCAGCCAATCGCTGCCAATCGCTGCCCATTGCTGCTGATGGCTGCTGATGGCTGCCCATCGCGGCCCCTGGCTTTTTCCCTAACGCTGCGCGGTAGGGATGCGCAACGTTACCCTTGCTTCGCACAGCTTTACAGCAGGCCGCATGCGCGCCTGCTATAACCAAGCGATCACGGCCCCGTGTGGATGGGCCGCCGCTCAGGAGTTCAAGCATGAACACAACTTTGACCTGGATCGCCAGCGCCGGCCTCTGTGCCGCGCTGCTGGCCGCCCTGCCCGCCCAAGCCGCCCAGCCGGGCGCTTTTTCCGTGACCGAGACCAAATCGGCCATCGGCAACAAACCCGCCAAGGCCCCCCGCACCAAGGACCGCTGCATTGGCCCCGAGCTGGTGGACAAGGAAGGCTTTCTCTACCCCGATCTGATCCTGTCCAAGCATTTCAGCCAGTGCCGCATCAAGGACAGCAAGCTCTTGGACAAGAACAACAAGAGCTGGACGGTGACCTGCGGCAAGATGCTGACGGCCCAGGCCAAGCAAACCAATACCGGTGACAACTTTCATCTGCACATCGATGCAGCCCTGCTGGGCGGCGCGATGAAGCAGACGCTGGACTATGAGGCGCAGAGCTTGAAGCGCCAGTGCACGCCCGACGACGAGCCGCTGGAATAAGCAAGCACGCAATCAGCCAACTCGGCGGGCTGAGGCCCGCTTAAGTTTGCGCGAACAGATACTGGGCCGTGCCATCCGGCGCCTGGGTGGCAAAGCAGCCCACGCCCCAGACCTGGGCAATGGTCTCGGGTGTCAACACCTCATGTACGGTGCCATGCAGGCAGCCGCCACCATGCACCAGCAGCACATCGTCGGCATAGCGCAATGCCAGGTTCATGTCATGCACCACGGCAATCACACCCACCCCGGCAGACGGCCCCGCATGCGCCCAGTCGCGCAGCAAAGCCATGGTCTGGTGCTGCCAGGCCAGGTCCATCGCAGCGGTGGGCTCGTCAAGCAGCAGCCAGCGCGCGCCGCCGCAGGCTGCTGGCTCCCAGAGCTGGGCCAGCACCCGCGCCAGATGCGTGCGCGCCCGCTCCCCGCCTGACAAGCTGCGCACGCTGCGCTGGGCAAAGGCGCTGACCTGGGTCAGCGCCATCGCACGCTCCACAATGCCGGCCTCATCGGCGCTGGGCTGGAGCCGGTGCGTATAGCGCCCCAGCTCCACCACCTCCTGCACCGTAAAGTCAAAGGCCACGCCACCGTCCTGCATCATCATCGCGCGGCGCAGCGCCAGCTGCTCGGACGACCAGCGTGCCAGCGGCTGCCCATCAAAAAGCAGCTGACCACCATGGGGCTGCCACTGGCCCGTCATCGTGCTCAGCAGGCTGGATTTACCCGCGCCATTGGGCCCGACGATGGCGGTGACCCGGCCTGCCTCAATGCGGGTGTGCAGGCTCACCAGGGTATCGCCGCCGGGCACGCCGACGGCCAGGTGCTCCAGGCGCCAGCTGCTGACGGGCCCGCTGGATGCGGACTGCGGCGCAGGCCGCTTGGCAGCGCCCCAAGTTTTGAAGGGATTGAACATCTGCAGCCTCCCTCAGAGCTGGCGCCGGAACTGGCGCAGCATGGCCAAAAACAGCGGCACGCCGACCAGGGCGGTCAGCACGCCCAGCGGCAGCTCGGCCGGCGCCACCACCGTGCGCGCAAAGGCATCGGCAAACACCACCATCGCAGCGCCCAGCAAGGCCGATGCGGGCAGCACCACCCGGTGGTCCGGCCCGGCCAGCATGCGCACCCAGTGCGGGGCCACGAGACCGATAAAGCCAACCATGCCGCAGCCGGCCGTGATGCAACCCACGACCAGGGCGGCCAGCACCACGGCCAGGCGCTTGGTGCGCTCCACCCCCACGCCCATCAGGCTGGCCTGGGCCTCGCCCAAGGCAATGGCATTGAGGGGTTGGGCCAGGCGCTGGGCGATCAGCAGGGCCACGGCCACCACGGCGCAGGTCGCCATGGCCACCGGCCAGCGCGTGCTGCCCAGGCTGCCCATGAGCCACAGCTGCAGGTTGCGCAGCTGCTCATCGGTGGACA
>NZ_KE148573.1:0-215 GCF_000410635.1 Comamonas sp. B-9 | reverse complement strand
GCCCCCCCCCCGCCAAGGCCGCGCCGCTACTGACCCCAATCAGGCCCGGGTCGGCCAGCGGATTGCGAAACAGCCCCTGCATCAGCGCCCCGGCCAGCCCCAGGCCCGCACCGGCTGCCAGGCCCAGGATGAGACGCGGCAGGCGGATGGTGGCAAACACCAGTTGCTCGGTGCTGGCGCCCGGGCTGGCAGCGCCCGCGCCCTGCCACCAGTGC
>NZ_APCR01000046.1:0-1111 GCF_000410635.1 Comamonas sp. B-9 | reverse complement strand
GTGCCATCCGCGCCCCTGCAGCCACGGCGCTGCCGACGCCAGCAGCCGCAGCCCCGACGCCAATGGCAGCGCCTGCGGCCCCCAGCGTTGCTCCGGCCATCGCACCGGCTCCAAGCTGTGGCCCGCCGGACACCAGCCCGGTGGCAATGCCCGGCCCGAAGATGCCCAGGGCCAGCATGGACAGCGAAGCCAGCATGATGACCAGCGCCTGGTCGATGGAGGGCTCGGCACCTGCGGGAATCCTGAACTCGGCAAACAGCCCGGTGCCGATCCCCACGATGACCGCGAGCACCAGCACCTTGATGCCCGAAGACACCACATTGCCCAGCACCTTCTCGGCCAGGAACGCCGTCTTGTTCCAGAGGGCGAACGGCACCAACACGAAGCCCGCGAGCGTGGTCAGCTTGAACTCGATCAGCGTCACGAAGAGCTGCACCGCCAGCACGAAGAAGCACAGGAGGACGATGCCCCACGCGAGGAACAGCACCACGATGGAGGTGATGTTGACGAACACCTCCGGGAAGCCCGCCATCTGCTTGATCTGCTCCAGGATGGGGGCCGCCGCGTCGATGCCGGTCTTGGCCAGCCGCCCCGGCTGCAGGAAGTTGCCCATGCTCACGCTGGAACCGCTGGCCGTCAGGCCCAGCCCCGCGAAAGAGCGAAACACCACGCCCGCGAGCATGTTGAAGTTGCCGATGATGTAGGCGAAGGCGCCCACATAGAGCACCTTGCGGATCAGCTTGGCGATCACGTCCTCGCCCTGGCCGCTGGCATGGCCCATCGCCCAGAACAGTCCGGCGAGCGTCATGTCGATGACGATCAGCGTGGCTGTCAGAAACGCCACCTCGCCCTGCAGCAGCCCAAAGCCCGAGTCGATGTAGCGCGAGAAAACATCGAGAAAGCGGTCGATGACCGATACGTCGTTCATGGCCCGGCCCCGTCAGCGGTTGTAGAAATCGACGGGGTGCGGCGTGTATGGCGTTCCAGAGCCCAGAAAGCGCCGCGTGATTTCGCGCCCGCGCTCCGTGGCCGCGGCCTGCCGCGCCTGCTCCAGCGATACGGCGCGATCCTGCGTGAGCTGCAAGCGTTGCGTCTGGATCGACTGCTTGGC
>NZ_APCR01000509.1:0-3027 GCF_000410635.1 Comamonas sp. B-9 | reverse complement strand
CTGCCAGCGGCGTGGGTGGCGCAGGCAGCCTGGGCCTGCTGGGCGGCAGCGGCATGGCGGCCTTGCTCGCCGCCACCCTGGTGGGTGCGGCCACCAGCATTCTGTACGGCCCCTATATGCGGCGCTACCCGGCGCTGCCCACCAGCGGCCTAGCGATGGCCGCATCGGTGCTGTTTCTGGCGCTGTACTGCAGCTGGCAGGGCCAGCCGCTGTGGCCGGTGTTTTCTGCCACGCAGTGGGGCCATATGGTCTTTATCGGGCTGTCGAGCGGCCTGGGTTACTTTTGCCTGCTGTGGGCGCTGGGCCGGCTGCAGGCATCGCTGGTGATTGCTTTCCAGGCGCTGGGCCCTGTCACCGCCGCATTGCTGGAGCTGGCCTTGCACCAGCGCCTGCCATCACCTGCGCTGCTGGCCGCCATCGCGCTGGTGCTGGCCGGCCTGGTCATCAGCACCCGGGCGCCTGCAGGCTAGGCCCAGCTTGCCCCAGTGCCGGACTGCGGCACCCCCAGTGTTTGTAAAATGCGGCCTCCAGCCCCTGGATATACACCATGAACCGCTGCACCACACCCCACACATCCCACCACCATCGCCTGCGACGCGCCACGCGCGCCAGCCTCGCCGCATTTGCGCTGGCACTGGGTGGCATCAGTGCCCTGCCCAGCCAGGCCCAGACCGCCACCTTTGCCCCGTTCCAAGGCCCCGTCCGCGCCTTTCCTCCGCAGGCCCTGCGTGGCTATCTGGTGGTCACCAGCCCGACCGAAGCCACGATCGACAACCAAGCGCTGCTGCTGGCACCGGCCTTCAAGCTCTACAACCCGCAAAACACGACGGTGCGCCCCAACACCGTGCTGGGCCAGAAGCTGACGGTCAACTATGTGATCGAGAAAACCAGCGGCCGCGTGCATGCCGCCTGGATCTTGAACAGCGACGAAGCCGCCCTCAAACGCGACCGCGCCGACAACGGCTTCTGGAGCGGACTCTTTAAATAAAGCGCATTGGCGCCGCCGCTTGGGCTGACCGCTGCGGTCAAGCCCGGCGGTGCGACATGCGCATCCCCCCTTAGGCAGCAGTGCGCCCGCCAGGCGCCTGGCTTTCTGCCGTATTTCGGTATTTCTTCAGGCCTGCAACCGCAGCCCCTGGGCCCCCACGAGATTTGCACCATGTCCAAAAAAGTATTTATCAAAACCTTCGGCTGCCAGATGAACGAGTACGACTCGGACAAGATGGCCGATGTGCTGGGCGCTGCCCAGGGCTATGAACCCACACAGGACATGGACGAGGCCGACCTGATCCTGTTCAATACCTGCTCGGTGCGCGAGAAGGCGCAGGAGAAGGTGTTCTCGGACCTGGGCCGCATCAAGCACCTGAAGGAAAAGGGCGTGCTGATTGGCGTGGGCGGCTGCGTGGCCAGCCAGGAAGGCGCCGAGATCATCAAGCGCGCGCCCTATGTCGATGTGGTGTTTGGCCCCCAGACTCTGCACCGCCTGCCCGAGCTGCTCAATGCCCGCGCGGCCAAGGCCAAGCCGCAGGTCGATATCTCCTTCCCCGAGATCGAGAAGTTCGACCACCTGCCACCCGCCCGGGTTGAAGGTGCGTCGGCCTTTGTCTCGATCATGGAAGGCTGCTCCAAGTACTGCAGCTACTGCGTCGTGCCCTACACCCGGGGGGAAGAGGTGAGCCGCCCGTTTGAGGACGTGCTGGTCGAGGTCGCTGGACTGGCCGCGCAAGGCGTCAAGGAAATCACCTTGCTGGGCCAGAACGTGAATGCCTACCTGGGCAAGATGGGCGACACGGCCGAGATCGCCGACTTCGCGCTGCTGCTCGAATACGTGGCCGAGATCCCCGGCATCGAGCGCATCCGCTACACCACCAGCCACCCCAATGAGTTCACGCCGCGTCTGATCGAGGCCTACGCCAAGATCCCCAAGCTGGTCTCGCACCTGCATCTGCCGGTGCAGCACGGCAGCGACAAGATCCTGATGGCGATGAAGCGCGGCTACACCGCTATGGAATACAAGAGCACAGTGCGCAAGCTGCGCGCCATCCGCCCCGATCTGGCGATGAGCAGCGACTTCATCGTGGGCTTCCCCGGCGAGACCGAAGAGGACTTCCAGAAGATGATGAAGCTCATCGACGATGTGCGCTTTGACAACTCGTTCAGCTTTATCTTCAGCCCGCGCCCCGGCACTCCGGCCGCCAACCTGCCCGATGACACGCCTTACGAGGTCAAGCTGCGCCGCCTGCAGGAGCTGCAAGCCGTCATCAACCACAACATCAAGACCATCAGTGAAGAGCGCCTGGGCACCGTGCAGCGCCTGCTGGTGGAAGGCAAGTCCAAGCGCGACAACGGCGAGCTGATGGGCCGCACCGAGTGCAACCGCGTGGTCAACTTCCCCGGCCAGGAGCGCCTGATTGGCCAGATGGTTGATGTGCGCATCACCGAGACCATGACCTATACGCTGCGCGGTGAAGTGCTGATCACCCATTGAGATCCATTGCTGGCAGGCCGACGCCGCGCTGGTCAGGCGCAGCAAACACGGTGAAAATAGCCTTCTGCCCTGCTTTTGTGGCCCGCAAAGGCCCCACCTGCCTTGGGGCCCGTTAGCATGCAGGGGGCGCATGAGGGATGCGCTATTACTAGAAAGGCATCATCACCATGGCATCCGTGTCCGACCCGTCCACCGCACTGCGCAGCGAGGCGCTTGACGCCTTTCTGGACCATGTTGATGCGCTGTTCAACACCGAGGACGAGACACAGGAATGGCCTGCCCGCCAGGCCGCAGCCGCCCAGCAGCTGGCATCACGCGCGCTGGAGCCCGAAGACCTGGACCAGCTGCGCCGCGTCTACCGGCTGTGGAGCATGGCCGGCCAGCCCGCCCAGGCCCTGGCCGCGGTGCAGCAGCACCAGGCCCGCCTGCTGCAGGAGCTGAGCGCTGGCGCACAGCGCGATGCCGCCGTCACGATGGCCATGCTGCAGGCCGATGCTGCCGAGGATGTGCCCGACCTCCCCCCCGAACAGTACCGCGCC
>NZ_APCR01000482.1:0-3877 GCF_000410635.1 Comamonas sp. B-9 | reverse complement strand
GGCAGGTGGCAGCAGCTGCGCCAGGCCGTCATCGAGCTCGGCGGCAGCCTGCACGCCGCGCGCGGCAAACAGGCGGGCGAGCAGCGGGTGCACGCCTGCCTGCTCCAGCGCCCAGACGGTGCGCGGGGGAATATCTCTGGCCAGAATTTTCATAAAGAACTTAGAAGCGCCATGGGCTTGGTCGGAGCCAGCCATTGCTTGATTTTGGGTAGCCAGCCGGGGGCTGGGGGCGCCAGCGTGATGGCATTTTTCTCGCCGCACAGGCTGATCTGGCTCCACGCGGTGGTGGCCAGTGTCGCATCCAGCTGCTGCCACTGCTGCTGCCAGCTGCGCCAATCGCCCACCAGGGCGCTGTCGCGCAGGGCCGTGTTCAGTACCGGCGTCTGGGCGGGCAGCTGGTAGCCAGCGGGCAGGGCGCCTGCGCCGTGCACCCAGAACGAATTGATGGGCGCGCGGCCACTGGCCTCGCGTGCATCGCTGAAGGCATGGGTGTAGAGCAGCATCTGCATCTCAGTCTGCAGGCGCTGCAGCACGGCGGCCTGCGCTTTGTCGGGCTGCCAGGACCGCACATCGCGCAGCGCAATGCGGTCCAGCGCAGCGGTATCGAGCTGCGCAAACACCGCGCCGCGCGCCAGCCAGCGGTCGGGCCGGTCGTAGACCAGCGCAATGCCGTCTTCGGTAAACCAGGGCGCCATGATGGCCAGCAGGCTGCGCGATTCGTCGTCGCTCATCCGCGCGGCAGAAAGGTCGCTCATGCGCACCTGGTCGGGCGAAATCTGCCAGTGGCAGGGCGAGAGAAAGGCCCAGCCGGCATCGGCCGGAGTCTGGCCGTTTTGCAGCTGGTACAGCGCGGCCCAGGGCGTGGCCTTGGGCGGCAGGCCCAGGGCCTGGGCCAGCACACGTTCATGGGGCGGGGCAAAATCTTCCAGCGCGCCGTTGTCGCTGGCACTGACAGACCACTGCCGCAGTAGGCGTTGCAGGTTCGGCAGGAGGAGCGTCTGCAAGGCTTGCTGGCAGCCCGGCTCGTCCGTGGCTGCGTAGGAGATGATCAAATGCTGGTTTTCCGACATGGGTCTATTGTCGGCGATGCCACAATGCGGTTTGCGGTGCAGTGGATTAAGGTGCTGTATTTGCCGAGCGGATGCACCAAATATATTTTTAGAACGATTTATGCAGATTCCCTATGAATTGGCGCTGGGTTGGCGCTACACCCGTGCGGGCCGTGCAACCCGGCGCAACGGGTTTATTTCGTTCATCTCGGGCGTGTCCATGCTGGGCATTGCACTGGGGGTGGCGGCCTTGATCATCGTGCTGTCGGTGATGAACGGTTTTCAAAAGGAGGTGCGCGACCGCATGCTCAGCGTGGTCTCGCATATCGAGATCTTCACGCCCGGCGGTGATGCCTTGCCCGATCCGGCCCGCACCATTGCCGAGGCCAAGGCCAATCCGAACGTGATTGGCGCGGCACCCTTTGTGTCGGCCCAGGCCCTGGTCGCCCGCGGCGAGGACATGCGCGGCGCCCTGCTGCGCGGCATTGACCCGGCGCTCGAGCCCGAGGTCACCGACATGACCACCGGCATCGAGCAGACCAGTTTGCAGGCGCTCACACCGGGCAGCTTCCATGTCGTGCTGGGCTCGGAGCTGGCGCGCATTCTGGGCGTGGGCCAGGGCGACCAGGTCACCTTGATCGTGCCCAGCGGCCAGGTCACGCCAGCGGGCACCGTGCCCCGCCTCAAGCAGATGCAGGTGGTGGGCACCTTCAATTCCGGCCACTACGAGTACGACTCGACCTTGGTGCTGATGCACCATGAGGACGCCGAGCGCCTGTTCCGCCTCGAAGGCCCGACCGGCGTGCGCCTCAAGCTCAAGGACCTGCACCAGGCCCCCGAGGTGACCCAGCAGCTGGCCCACAGCCTGAGCGGCCACCTGCTGATCCGCGACTGGACGCAGCAGAACAAGACCTGGTTTGCCGCCGTTCAGGTCGAAAAACGCATGATGTTCATCATCCTGACCCTGATCGTTGCCGTGGCCGCGTTCAACCTGGTCACCACCTTGGTGATGACCGTCACCGACAAGCGCGCCGATATCGCGATCCTGCGCACCCTGGGCGCGAGCCCGCGCAGCATCATGGGCGTGTTTGTCGTGCAGGGGGCGCTGGTCGGCGTCATCGGCACCCTGGCCGGTCTGGGCCTGGGCCTGCTGATTGCCTGCAATATCGATGTGATCGTGCCCGCGATCGAGCGCGCACTGCACACCAGCTTCCTGCCCAAGGACATTTACCTCATCAGCCAGATGCCCAGCGAGCCCCAGCGCAGCGATATCGTGCCGATTACCGTCATCTCCCTGATCCTGGCCTTTGTGGCCACCCTGTATCCCAGCTGGCGCGCCAGCCGCGTGAACCCCGCCGAGGCGCTGCGTTATGAATGATTCGTCCATCGTCCTGGAGGCCTCGGGCCTGACCAAGCGCTTTACCGAAGGCCTGCTCGATGTGCAAGTGCTCCATGGCATCGACCTGCAGGTGCGTGCCGGCGAGACCCTGGCCATCGTCGGCGCCTCGGGCTCGGGCAAATCCACCTTGCTGCACTTGCTCGGCGGCCTGGACGCGCCCAGTAGCGGCACTGTCAGCCTGCACGGTCAGCGGCTCGATACGCTCAGCGCCAGCCGCCAAGGCGAGCTGCGCAACCAGCACCTGGGCTTTATCTACCAGTTTCACCATCTGCTGCCCGAGTTCAGCGCGCTGGACAACGTCGCGATGCCGCTGCGCATCCGCCGCATGCCCTATGCCGAATGTACCGAGCGTGCGCGTGAAGTGCTGGCGTCGGTGGGCCTCAAGGACCGTGTGCTGCACCGCCCCGCGGAGCTCTCGGGCGGCGAGCGCCAGCGCGTGGCCATTGCGCGCGCGCTGGTCACCCAGCCCGCCTGCGTGCTGGCCGACGAGCCCACCGGCAACCTGGACCGCGCCACCGCCGACACCGTGTTTGCGCTGATGTTGCAGCTGGCGCGCGAGCGCGGCACCGCCTTTGTCATGGTCACCCATGATGGCGAGCTGGCCCAGCGCTGCGACCGTGCGGTGCGCATGGTCAACGGGCGCTTTGAAGCCTGAGCCACGCTGGCCGCGTCCGCATGCCTTTCTGGATTGACACCCACTGCCACTGGGATGCGCCCGAGTTCGATGCCGACCGCGATGCGCTGCGCGCCGCCGCGCATGCGGTGGGGGTCGCCCACTGCGTGATTCCAGCGGTGGAGCGCAGCAACTGGGCCACCGTGCGCGAGCTGGCCCAGCGCTGGGGTGACAGCTATGCGCTGGGCATCCATCCGCTCTACACCGGGCGCGCGGCCGAAGCCGATATCGACGCCTTGGCCACCATGCTCGAAGACTGCCGCGATGACCCGCGCCTGGTCGCGATTGGCGAGATCGGCCTGGATTTTTTTGTGCCCGGGCTCGATGCCGAACGCCAGACCTGGTTTTACGAGCAGCAGCTGCAACTGGCGCGCCGCTTTGACCTGCCCGTCATCTTGCATGTGCGCCGCTCGTCGGACCAACTGCTGCGCGCGCTGCGCCGCTGGCCGGTGCAGGGCGGCATTGCGCATGCCTTCAACGGCAGCCTGCAGCAGGCCCAGCAGTTTATCGAGCGCGGCTTTGCGCTGGGCTTTGGCGGCGCCGTCACCTATGAGCGCGCGCTGCACCTGCGCCGCCTGCTGCAGCAGCTGCCGATGGAGGCCATCGTTGTCGAGACCGATGCGCCCGATATTCCGCCGCACTGGCTCTACACCACCGCCGAGCAGCGCGCCGCCGGCCAGGCCCAGGGCCGCAACCAGCCCGCCGAGATCCCGCGCATCGCGCAGGTGATGCGGGCGCTGCGGGCCGAAGCCCATG
>NZ_KE148572.1:29540-42729 GCF_000410635.1 Comamonas sp. B-9 | reverse complement strand
AGGCCGCAGCCCCGGGCGGCAGTGCGGCGGGCCTGCTGCCGCGCGAGCACCAGCGGCTGCGCGAACTGCATGCGTTTCTCGCCTCGGGCCAGGCCGACGCACTGTCGATGGATGCGATTGCGCGCCAGGCGGGCGTCAATGCCAGCACCTTGCAGCGCCAGTTCCGCAGCGTCTACGGCACCACGGTGTTTGAGTTTTTGCGCGAATGCCGTCTGCAGCGCGCCCGCCAGGCGCTGGAGCGCGATGGCATCACCGTGGGCCAGGCGGCGCTGCTGGCCGGCTACACCAGCGCCGCCAACTTTGCCACCGCCTACCGCCGGCGCTTTGGCCTGGCGCCCAAGCTGGCGCGGGTACGGGTCTAAAAGCTTACCACTTCTCTCCGCATGCATCGCCTGTTCCACGAACGAGCGGCTTTGCCGCTGGCGCAAACATCTTTGTTGGCCGCGCAAACCACGGACCACCCCCCAGATGGAAGAATTCAGTACTTGGTAATGAAAATCATTCATCTTTACAAAAGGGGCGGTATGGCGATCCAGGCAGGGGAACAGGGGTGGCGCTTGCGCGCCGTGGCAGCAGCAGTGCTGGTGTTGGGGGTGCAGGCGGCGGCGCAGGCACAAACCCCGGCAGCGGCAACCACGCCGTCGGAGCAGGATCCGACCTTGGAGACGGTGCAGGTGCTGGGCACGGCAGAAAGTGCCTGGAAGCAGGCACCGGGCGTCTCGACCGTCACGCGCGAGGACCTGGACAGCCAGCCCAGCAATGACCTGGCCGATGTGCTGCGCCAGCAGCCCGGTGTGAACCTGACCAGCAACTCCAGCAGCGGCCAGCGCGGCAACAACCGCCAGATCGACCTGCGCGGCATGGGCCCGGAAAACACCTTGATCCTGGTCGATGGCAAACCCGTCAACAGCCGCGGATCGGTGCGCTACGGCTGGCGCGGTGAGCGCGACACGCGGGGCGACATGAACTGGGTGCCGCAGGAGGCCGTCGAGCAGATCGAGGTGCTGCGCGGCCCCGCCGCTGCCCGCTACGGCAATGGCGCAGCCGGCGGCGTGGTCAACATCATCACCAAGGGCATCCCCGACAAGCTGAGTGGCAGCGCGACGGCGTACTACAACCAGCCAGAAGATTCGCGCGACGGCAGCAGCAGCCGCACCAGCTTCTCGCTGGCCGGGCCGATCTCCGAGCAGCTGGGCTTTCGCCTGAGCGGCAATGTGGACAAGACCGATGCGGACGCCTGGGACATCAACCAAGGCCATGCCTCGACCCGCACCGGCATTTATGCCGGCACCTTCCCTGCAGGCCGCGAAGGGGTGCGTGACCGCAACCTCTCGGGGCGCCTGAGCCTCAAGCCCGCAGCGGGCCACCGCATCGACTTCGATGCCAGCTTTGCACGCCAGGGCAACATCTATGCGGGTGATACGCAAAACACCAACAACTACACCGTCGATGCGAATGGCAACCTGGTCGCCACCTCGCAGCGCGTGCTCGATGCGCTGGGCACCGAGACCAACCGCATGTACCGCTCGACCTATGCCGTCACGCACAAGGGTGAGTACGACTTTGGCAGCTCCACCGCCTACCTGCAGTACGAAACCACGCGCAACACCCGCATGAACGAAGGCCTGGCCGGCGGCACCGAAGGCCTGTTCTCCAGCGATGCCTATGGCACCTCCAAGCTCGACATCCTGACCGCCCATGGCGAGATCAGCGCCCGGGGTAAATGGGGCAGCCTGCCCCATGTGATGACCGTGGGCGCCGAGTGGGTGGAGCAAAAGTTGGAAGACAGCAACTCCGTCTCGCAAACCACGACCGAGGCTGGCAGCGTGCCCGGGGTGGACAACACCGGCCGCAGCGGCAAGATCTCCTCGCGCATTGCCTCGCTCTTTGTCGAAGACAACATCGAGCTCAATGCCAGAACCCTGCTGACCCCCGGCCTGCGACTGGACCAGCACAGCGAGGTGGGCACCAACTGGAGCCCGTCGCTGAACCTGTCGCACTACCTGACGGACAAGGTCACGTTGAAGGCCGGCGTGGCACGGGCCTACAAGGCCCCCAACCTCTACCAGATGAACCCCAACTACCTGCTCTACAGCCGTGGCATTGGCTGCTGGGGCGCGGGTGGGGCCTGCTATCTGATGGGCAATGCCGACCTCAAGCCCGAGACCAGCATCAACAAGGAGCTGGGCATCGAGTATGCCGACGAGGGCCTGCTCGCCGGCGTCACCCTGTTCCACAACGACTACCGCAACAAGATCGATGCGGGCATGACCCCGGTGGGCACCGCGACCGGCGGCACCGGCGCCTATGCCAATGCCGATGTGTTCACCTGGACCAATATCCCCAAGGCGGTGGTCTCTGGCGTGGAGGGCACGTTCAACGTCAAGCTCAGCCCCGCAGTGCGCTTGAGCAACAACCTCACCTACATGGTGCAGAGCAAGAACAAGACCACTGGCGAGCAGCTGTCCATCATCCCCAAGTACACGCTCAATTCACGCGTGGAGTGGCAGACCACCAATGCCTTGCAGCTGCTCGGCTCGGTGACCTGGTACGGCGGGCAAAAGCCCAACAAGCTCGACTACCAGGGCCTGCCGCTGACCGGCGAGGAAACCCGCCGCCTGGCCCCCTATGCGCTGGTGGGCGTGGGCGCGCGCTACAGCTTTACCAAGGATGTCACCCTGACCGCCGGCATCAAGAACCTGTTTGACAAGCGCCTCTACCGCATGGGCAATGCCGTGGGTGTGAACAACCCGCGCACCATCTACGGCGCTGGGGCCGCAACCTACAACGAGCCAGGCCGCTCGTTCTACGCCTCGCTCACGGCCAAGTTCTGATCGGCGCGCCATGTAAAAAAGGCCAGCGGCATGCCGCTGGCCTTTGGCGTTCAAGTGCTGATCTGGGATCAGGTTCCGCCCACATAGGGGTTGCTTTGGCGCTCACGGCCAAAGCTGCTCTCGGGGCCATGGCCGGGGATGAACACCGTTGCATCGCCCATGGGCCACAGCCGCTGGGTGATCGAGTCGATCAGCTGCTGGTGGTTGCCCTGGGGGAAATCGGTGCGGCCAATGCTGCCGGCAAACAGCACATCGCCCACAAAGCAGCGCGTGATCTGCGGTGCATGGAAGACCACATGGCCGGGGGTGTGGCCGGGGCAGTGGCGCACCTGCAGGGTTTCCTGCCCGATGCTGACCGTATCGCCATCCTGCAGCCAGCGCGTGGGCGTAAAGCTTTGCGCGGGCGGAAAGCCAAACATCTGGCTTTGCTGGGGCAGGCCATCAATCCAGAACTGGTCGCCCGGGTGCGGGCCAATGATCGGCAGCCCGCGCTGCTCGGCCAGCGCCCCTGCGCCACCGGCATGGTCGATATGCGCATGGGTCAGCCAGATGGCCTTGAGCTGCAGACCCAGGCGCGCGATCTCTGCCTCGATGCGCTCCAGATCACCGCCGGGGTCAATGACGGCGGCCTCCATTTGCTGGTCGCACCAGACCAGGGAGCAGTTTTGCTGAAACGCGGTGACGGGAATCGTGTGGTAGTGGAGCATGGTTGGTGTGGGGGCTGGCGGCCACGCACAGGGCTGGCGTGTGCAGGGCGCAATACGGCTATTGTGCGGCAAGCTGCGGTGGGCTTGGAGCTGGGCGGGGTTCGGCGCTGCAAGTGGGCGCCGCTTGGGGATGGTTTGTAGAATCAGCACTTCGTCCCCTGCTTTCACCACCTGTCTGGATTCTTGATGCCCCGCCCCCCTGCCTTGCCACGTTCGGATTGGGTGCTGCGCAGCCCGCCTTCCGACCGCATGGAGCGCATCGAGGCCTGGTTCCAGGGCAATGCCTACGCGATGCACCGCCACGACACCTATGCGATAGGGCGCACCCTGGCGGGCGTGCAAAGCTTTCACTACCGGCGCGGGCGCCGTGACAGCCTGGCCGGCAGCACCCTGGTGCTGCATCCCGACGAGGCGCATGACGGGCAGGCCGGCACGGACGAGGGCTTTCGCTACCGCATGGTCTATGTGGAGCCCGCGCTGATCCAGGACATTCTGGGCGGCAGCGCGCTGCCATTTCTGGAGGGCGGTATCACCAACGACCCGGCGATATCGGCCGCTGCCGAGGCCCTGCTGCAAGGCGTGGACGATACGGTCGAGCCGCTGGAGCAAAGCGATGCGCTGGCGCAACTGGCCCATGCGCTGGCCGCTGCCACCGGCGGGCCCGGCACACGGCGCGCCAAAGCCAAGGGCGACTACCAGGCCGCGCGCCGCGCGCGTGACTACCTGTTGGCCCATGCCAGCAGCGGGGTGGCACTCGATGCGCTGGAAGCGGCCACCGGCCCCGACCCCCGGAGCCTGTCGCATGATTTCCGCATGTTCTATGGCACCAGCCCCTACCGCTACCTGACGATGCGCCGGCTCGATGCGGTGCGGCGCGGGTTGCTGGCGGGCCTGTCGCTGGCCGATGCTGCCCAGGACGCCGGCTTTGCCGACCAAAGCCATATGACGCGGCATTTTCTGAAAACCTTTGGCATCACGCCAGGGCGCTGGCTGCAGGTCATGCGCCAGGCATCGCGCCGCTGAACGCTTGCCCACAAACGTTCAATACTTTTGGGCGGAGCATTCTTAAGCTGGCTGTTTTCAACCTATCCAGCAAGACCATGCCAGCAGCTACCGAAACATTTCCCACTCCAAGCCACCGTGGCCAAGGCCAGTCCATCGATCTGCTGGGCAAGATCGCATTGCTGCAGGGCCACTGGCAGCCGCGCGTGGTCGCAGAGATGAACGACTACCAGTTCAAGCTCGTCAAGATCGCTGGCGAATTTTTGTGGCACCAGCACCGCGACACCGATGAGACCTTTATCGTCCTCGATGGCCAGCTGCGCATCGATCTGCGCGATGCCAGCGGCAGTATCCGCGCCATCCACCTGCAGGCCGGCCAAATGGCCGTCATCCCCCAGGGCCTGGAGCACAAACCCTTTGCACAGGCCGAGGTCCAGCTGCTGCTGATCGAGCCGCGCGGGGTGGCGAATACGGGGGATGGGGAGGCGGGGGAGCGTACGGTGGCGAATGATCTCTGGATCTGATCGCGGCCCAGCCATGGACATGACTTGCATAGTAGATATGCAAGGCCCTAGGCAAAAATGCGCGTAGCCCAAATGGCTGCCCCGTGATACAAGGTGTTCAGCGCTGCAGCCGTGGCCGGGCATACCGGCGCTCTGCAAGCGAGTTGATCCCTGAAACAGGAGCGCGCATCCATGTCCAGCATCTCACCGCCGACCTCGGTAGCAGCGGCGCCACAGCCAGCGCCAGCCAACCCGCAATGCATAGGGGTGCCGCACGAGATATTTCCCGGTGAAAAGCGCGTGGCCACCGTCCCTGCGGTGGTCGACAAGCTGGTCAAGCTGGGCTTTCGCGTCAGCGTGGCGGCAGGCGCTGGCGAGGCGGCCAGTTTTGGCGACGAGGCCTACCGCGCAGCGGGGGCGCAGGTGCTGCCCAGCGCAGCGATCTGGGCGGGGGCTGACATTCTCTTCAAGGTGCGGCCACCGACGCCTGAAGAGGTCGAATGGATGCATGCCGGCCAGATCCTGGTCGGCTTTGTCTGGCCTGCGCAAAACCCCGCGTTGATGGCGCAGCTGGCGGCCAAGGGGCTGACGGTGCTGGCGATGGATGCGCTGCCGCGCACCCTGAGCCGCGCGCAGAAGATGGATGCGCTGACCTCGATGGCGGGGGTCAGCGGCTACCGGGCGGTGGTCGAAGCGGCCCATGCGTTTGGCCGCTTTTTCAACGGCCAGATCACGGCGGCGGGCAAGGTGCCGCCGGCGCAGGTGTTTATTGCGGGCGCGGGGGTGGCCGGCCTGTCGGCGATTGGCACAGCGGTCAGCCTGGGCGCTGTGGTGCGCGCCAACGATACGCGGGCCGAAGCGGCCGACCAGGTGGTGTCGCTGGGCGGCACCTTTGTGCCGGTGGACTATGCCGAAGAAGGCGGCGGCGGCGGCGGCTACGCCAAGGTGATGAGCGAGGGCTTTCAGGCGGCGCAGCGCCAGATGTATGCGCAGCAGGCGGCGTGGGCCGACATCATCATCACCACGGCCCTGATCCCCGGCAAGCCCGCGCCCCGGCTGATTACCGCCGAGATGGTGCAGGCGATGAAGCCCGGCAGCGTGATTGTGGACATGGCCGCCGAGCAGGGCGGCAACTGTGCGCTGACGGTGCCCGGTGAGGCCGTGGTGCGCCACGGCGTGACGATTGTGGGCTATACCGACCTGGCCTCGCGCCTGGCCGCGCAGTCGTCCACCCTGTATGCCAACAACCTGCTGCGCCTGACCGAGGAGCTGTGCAAGGCCAAGGATGGGCATGCGCTGGTGGACATGGAGGACGATGCGATCCGGGGCCTGACGGTGGTGTACCAGGGCAGCATCAGCTGGCCTGCGCCTGCGCTGGCGGCCGCGCCCGTGGCCACACCGGCAGCGGCTACTGCGGGGGCTGCGGGCACTGCGGCTGCCAGCCCGGCGGCGGCCAAAAAGCGCGGCCACGGCCATGGCGCCGGCAGCCCCTTGCCTGCGCGCAGCCTGGCGATCATCTTTGCGGTGCTGGCGCTCTTGTTCTGGTTGGTGGGCGCCCATGCGCCGGCGGCCTTCCTGGGGCATCTGACGGTGTTTGTGCTGGCCTGCTTTATCGGCTACATGGTGGTCTGGAACGTGACGCCCGCGCTGCACACGCCGCTGATGAGCGTGACCAATGCGATCTCCAGCATCATCGCCATTGGCGCGCTGGTGCAGATGGCGCCGCCGGGCGTGGTGGGCACGGACCGGCCCGGGCTGCTGATCGGTGCACTGGCCTTTGTGGCGCTGGTGCTCACGGCGATCAATATGTTTGGTGGTTTTGCGGTCACGCGCCGCATGCTGGCCATGTTCCGCAAATAGGCCACCGAGGTAGAACCGCATGACCGAAAGCCTTGCCACCGTCGCCTACCTGGGCGCTGCCATCTTGTTCATCCTCAGCCTGGGCGGGCTGTCACACCCCGAGACCGCGCGGCGCGGCAATCTGCTGGGCATGCTGGGCATGGGCCTGGCGGTGCTGGTGACCATTTTTGGCCCGCGCGTCTCGCAGTCCGGCGTCGTGGCCATTGTCATCGCGCTGGTGCTGGGCGGCGGCATCGGCCTGTATGCCGCCAAGCGGGTCAAGATGACCCAGATGCCCGAGCTGGTGGCGCTGATGCACAGCCTCGTCGGCCTGGCCGCCTGCCTGGTGGGTTTTGCCAGCTATGTCGATACCTCCCAGCCGCTGCAGGGGGCCGAGAAGGCCATCCATGCGGCCGAGATCTATATCGGCATTCTCATCGGCGCAGTCACCTTCTCGGGCTCCCTGGTGGCCTTTGGCAAGCTCAATGCCCGCATCGGTGGCAAGCCGCTCTTGCTGCCGGGGCGGCATCTGCTCAACCTGCTGGGGTTGGTCGTGGTGGTCGCGCTGGGCTGCTGGTTTGTGCAGAGCGCATCGCTGGGCCTGGGCATGCTGGCGCTGCTGGTGATGACCGCCATCGCACTGCTGTTTGGCCTGCACATGGTGATGGCCATTGGCGGGGCTGACATGCCGGTGGTGGTGTCCATGCTCAACAGCTACTCGGGCTGGGCCGCAGCGGCCACGGGCTTTAT
This sequence comes from Comamonas sp. B-9, assembly GCF_000410635.1. NCBI lineage: Bacteria > Pseudomonadati > Pseudomonadota > Betaproteobacteria > Burkholderiales > Comamonadaceae > Comamonas > Comamonas sp. B-9. Next base: position 35,094 of record NZ_KE148572.1, on the reverse strand, counting down.
GCTCGGCAACGACTTGTTGATCGTCACCGGCGCGCTGGTGGGTTCGTCCGGCGCGATCCTGAGCTACATCATGTGCCAGGCGATGAACCGCAGCTTTATCAGCGTGATCGCTGGCGGCTTTGGCAGTGGCGCGCCCACGCCGGCGGGGCAGGCGGGCGCGGTGCCCCAGGGTGAGGTGGTGGCGGTGACGGCAGCCGAAACCGCCGAGATGCTGCGCGAGGCCAAGCGCGTGGTCATCGTGCCGGGCTACGGCATGGCGGTCGCCCAGGCCCAGCACACCGTCAACGAGATCACCCGCAGCTTGCGCGAGCGCGGCGTCGAGGTGCGCTTTGCGATCCACCCGGTGGCTGGCCGCATGCCCGGCCACATGAATGTGCTGCTGGCCGAGGCCAAGCTGCCCTATGACATCGTGCTGGAGATGGACGAGATCAACGACGACTTTCCCGACACCGATGTGGCCATGGTCATTGGCGCCAACGACATCGTGAACCCGGCTGCGCAGGACGACCCCAGCAGTCCCATTGCCGGCATGCCGGTGCTGGAGGTCTGGAAGGCGCGCCAGTCGATCGTGATGAAGCGCTCGATGGCGACCGGTTACGCCGGCGTGGACAACCCGCTTTTCTACAAGGACAACAACCGCATGCTGTTTGGCGATGCCAAGCAGATGCTCGATGAGGTGCTGGCGACGCTCAAGAACAGCAGCTAGCGCCTACCACTCGAAAGCCGAATCGCTGCTGGGAAAGCGCGCTACCGGGCACTCGCCGCTGCGTGCATAGCGGTCGGCATAGTTGAAGCGGTAGGCCATCTCGCTGCCATGGCGGCAGGGCAGGCCGCCGTAGAGGCGCGCATAGGTCGCGCGCGCACCGCTGCTGCTGCGGTAGGTGTCTTCGCCCTTGAAGACCAGCTTGCCCTCCTTGTCCTGGATGCGCAAGGTGCCGAACGAGGCATTGTTGGGCGTCTCGTAGTCGACCAGCATGTCCGCGCCCTGCTGGCCCAGCTGCGAGATGATCAGAAAGTTGGCGCGCTGCTCGGCCACCAGCTGCTCCCGGCTTAGCACCCGCATCGTGGGGGTGGACTGCAGCCGGGGTGCCAGTGCCAGGGCCTTGCCTTCGAGCACGATGATGGCGGCGGTATTGTCTGGTGAATCCCGTGTCGGGCCTGCCAGCAGCACCTTGGACAGGCGCTGGGTCAGCGCCTCCACCAGCTCCTGCGCGCTGTAATCCGATGCATCCTTGGCGCAGGCGGCGGTGCTGGCCAGCAGGCCGGCCAGAAGAAGAGAGGCTGCAGTGATGCGCATGGAAGGCTCCCGAATGGCGGTTGCGGCTCCCGGGACGGAGGCCGCAGGGACCGGGCGATGGGTTACAGCTGGAAGTCGTAATCGATGGTGATCGGGGCGTGGTCCGAGAACTTCACATCCTTGTAGATATGCTCCTTGCGGGCCAGTGCGGCAATCGCGGGCGTGGCCAGGTGGTAGTCCAGGCGCCAGCCCACGTTGTTGGCATAGGCCTGGCCCCGGTTGCTCCACCAGGTGTAGCAGGCATCGGTGGTATCGGGCTGGAGCACGCGGTACACATCGACCAGGCCGCCGGTCTCGGTCTCTTTCTCCAGCAGCTGGGTCATCCAGCTGCGCTCTTCGGGCAGAAAGCCGCTGTTTTTCTGGTTGCTGCGCCAGTTCTTGATATCGGCATTGGTGTGGGCAATGTTCACGTCGCCACAGAGAATGAAGTCGCGCTCGGCGCGCAGGCGCATCAGGTGCGGGTGCAGCTCGGCCAGAAAGCGGTACTTGGCGGCCTGGCGGATCTCGCCGGAGCTGCCGCTGGGGAAGTAGCAGCTGATGATGGAGAACTTGCGCGTGGGCGTGTCAAAGCGCAGCTCCACGTAGCGGCCTTCGGCATCGAACTCGTTGGGCGAGAAGCCGATCACCACATCGCTGGGCGCATGGCGGGTGTAGACGCCCACGCCCGAGTAGCCTTTTTTCTCGGCAAACTGGAAATACCCGTTCATCTCATCGATGACGTCGAACTTGTCCAGCATATCCGCTTGCTGTGCCTTGATTTCCTGCACACAAATACAATCGGGCCGGGTTGTCTCAATCCAGGGGATCACGCCCTTGGTGGCAGCGGAGCGGATGCCGTTGAGGTTGAGGCTGGTTAATTTGAACAAGGATTGGGTCATGGTCGTTAGTCTCCCACAGTCAGGCGCGGATGCGCAGCTGGCGCAGGATTTTGTAGAGTTTGCCGTGGACGCTGGCGTGCTGCGCTTTGGGCAGTTCACCACCAAGGCCGGCCGCATCAGCCCGTATTTCTTCAATGCAGGCCTGTTCGATGACGGCGCCAAGATGGCGCGTCTGTCTGAATTCTATGCAAAAGCGATTCTGGCCAGCGGTGTGGCATTCGACATGGTGTTCGGCCCGGCCTACAAGGGCATTCCGCTGGCAGCGACCGTGGCCGTGGAGCTGGCGCGCCAGGGCAAGAACGTGCCCTTTGCCTATAACCGCAAAGAGGCCAAGGACCATGGCGAAGGCGGCAGCCTGGTGGGCGCCCCGCTCAAGGGCCGGGTGCTGATCATTGACGATGTGATGTCGGCCGGTACCGCCGCGCGCGAATCGATTGCGCTGATCCAGGGCGCGGGCGCCATCCCCCACGCCATGGCCATTGCATTGGACAGACAGGAAAAAGCCACTGAGAATGGCAAGGATGTGGCGCATAGTGCGGTGCAATATGTGCGTGACCAGCTGGGCATGCAGGTCTGTACCATCGCCAAACTGGAGGACCTGCTGGCCTTTCTGGCCCAGGGCGCGGCAGCCGATTCGATGCGTGAACACCACAGTCAGGTGCTGGCGTACCGGGAACGTTATGGCGTTGGCAATTGATTATTAGAATTCGATAGTTTTGAATGATAAGGATCTGACGATGCGCAAGGACCGGTGTGCCGCTGCTTTGGCCATGGCGATGCTGATGCTCGCTGGCGCCAGCCATGCCCAAAAGTCCCCGTCTACGACCATGGTCTACAGCTGCGTGGATGCGGGTGGGCGCCGCCTGACGGCGGACCGGCCCATTGCCGCCTGCGCGGACCGTGAGCAGCAGGTCACCATGCCCGGCGGTGCGGTGCGCACGGTCGGGCCTACCTACTCCGAGCGTGAGCGCGCCGAGCAGGCGGCCCAGCAGCGCCGTGAGGCCGAAGAGCGCTACCGCGCCAACGACGGCAAGCGCCGTGAGCGGGCACTGGCAACGCGTTTCCCGACCAAGGCCGCGCACGATGCCGAACGGGGCGAGGCCGTCGATGTGCTGCGCGCCCAGATCCGCATCGTGCAGGAGCGCCGTAGCTTCTTGCTGGAAGACCGCAAGAAGATCGACCAGGACATGGAGTTCTACAAGAAGGACCCGAGCAAGGCGCCCGCCCCGTTGCAGGCGCGCCTCGATGGCAACCGCCATGACCTGAAGGAAGTGGACGAGCAGATCGCCACGATCAACGACGAGATCAAGGCCACCAACCTGCGCTTTGACGAAGAGGCCCAAAGCCTCAAACCCTACTGGACCCCGGCCGCTTCCAGGTAGCCGCGCGCACGCCCCATGCCTCTTGACTCCCTCGCCCCAGGCCTGGCGCTGGCCGATGACCAGCGCGCGCGCTGCAGCTGGTGCATGGCCTCGCCCCTCTACCAGCACTACCACGACCATGAATGGGGCTTTCCCGTGCATGATGACCGCCGGCTGTTCGAGAAGATCTGCCTCGAAGGCTTTCAGGCGGGCCTGAGCTGGCTGACGATCCTGAACAAGCGTGCGTCCTTCAGAGCCGCCTTTGCACAGTTTGATGCCCCGCAGATCGCGCAGTTTGGCGCCGACGATGTGCAGCGCCTGCTGGCCGATGCCGGTATCGTGCGCCACCGGGGCAAGATCGAGGCGGTGATCAACAATGCCCAGCGCCTGGCTGAGGTGCAGCGCGAGTTTGGCAGTTTTGACGCCTATCTCTGGCGCTTTGCGCCGGCGCCCGGCAGCCGGCCCGAGCACATCACCTTGGACGCCGTGCGCCAGATGGGTGTGCCGCCCGAGGCGGTGGCGCTGTCCAAGGACCTGAAAAAACGCGGCTGGAAGTTTGTCGGCCCGACCACGGTCTACGCTTTCATGCAGGCCATGGGCATGGTCAATGACCATCTGCAGGGCTGCCATGTGCGGGATGGCCGGCCGGCTTGAGTCTGCTGCTACAGCGCCGATAGCTCGCTGACCAGCAGCGAATAGCGCTGCAGCGATATGTATTGCTCATCGCGCTTGCTGCAGTCGCGCAGCAGGCCTTCATGGCAAAAGCCCAGGCGCTCCAACAGCCGGGTGGAGGCCGCATTCTCGGGTTCCACATAGGCCACCACGCTGTGCAAGCCCAGCCGCGCAAAGGCGCTGGGCAGCCACTGGCGCAGCGCCTGGTTCATCCAGCCATGGCCCCAGTGGTCGGGCAGCAGCCAGTAGCCCAGGTCGGCACTGTCGGCCTCGTCGTCATGGTCGTAGAGGCCAACCGCCGCGATCACGGCGCCATCGAGCAGCACGGCCTGCCACCAGCCGCTGCCCTCGCTGGCGACGGACGCATACCAATCGAGCTGTTCCTGCGCAATTGCGCGGGCATCGCTGTGCTCTGTTTCCAGCCCGTAGAACGCGGTCAGCCGCGCATCCCCCATCGCATGGGCGACGACGAACAGGTCAGCGGGGGAGAAATCGCGGAAATGGAGGCGGGCGGGCTGCAGCATGGTGCAAGCCTAGCACCGCTGGGCGGCGGTGCTGTGCGATAGGGAAGAGGGGGGGGTGAAACAGCTGTTAAGCCGCTACATGCCAGCGGGCGGGCTGGTGACTGCCAACGGTCTGTATACCCAGCAGCGCCGCATTGCGCTGCAATACGGCTTCAAACTGCGCGCCGCTGGCACCGATCTGCTCGGCAGCGCCATCCCAGTAGTCGTCGGCAATCTGGGCGGCGGTGAAGTCACGGTGCGTGAACTTCTGCACAATATTGCGCAGCTTGTCGAGGTTGATGCTGTCGATATCGGTCATGGCAGGCCTCCGGTGCAAACATGGCCCCAGTTTGGCGCAAATGGGGCGGCTGTCAATCGGCAATCGCCGCCAAACCGGTGCTTTGAACAGGTTCTTAGCCGCGCATCGCCGCCGTGCTGCGCAACAGGCGCTGCACTAGGAGCGCGCCCACCCAGGCAACGCCGCCGATCCACAGCGGCACCAGCACATAGCTGCTGGCGCGCGCCCACTGGCCCAGCTCGTCCAGCTCCCGCAGCGGCCACAAGGCCAGCGCCAGGCCAAAGCCCCACCAGGCCAGCGCAAACAGCGCAAAGGCCCAGGGCAGCCAGCCGGGGCGGCCAGCGGCTGGGCGCTGCCGGGCAGGGCGGGTTTGCACAAACATCCACAGCACAGCGGCGAACACCAGCAGCAAGGACAGGCCTGCAGCCACGGGCCACCACAGGGTCAGTGGCAAAAAGGCCAGGGTCAGCGAATCCATGGGGCCCGGCCTTTATTCCTTGTTGCAGAGCATGGAGTCAGCCAGGCTGCCCACGGTCACCCGCAGG
>NZ_KE148572.1:21368-29452 GCF_000410635.1 Comamonas sp. B-9 | reverse complement strand
CTCGGAGCGGTCCTGCTTGACCACCTCGGGCACGATCATCGTGATGGTGCTGCCGTCCATGCGCCACTGGCCCGTGCCTTGCAGCACAAAGCGGTACTGCTGCTCGCTGCTGGGCATGTCATAGGCCAAAAAGGCCTGCGAGCGCAGGCTGTGGTCGGGGTTGAACTGGTTGGTGTAGGTAAAGCTGGCGCTGTCCTTGCCCATGCTGATCTGGAACTGGCATTCCCAGACCCCTGCCAGGTCGGCCTCGCTGATGCTGGCCGCCGCTGGCGCCGGGGCCTGCGGTGCCGGTTTGTCGGAGGGCGCCGCCTGCTGGGGCGCGCGGGGCGCGGGTTCGGCCTCTTTTTTGGAGGGCCAGAGGCTGGAGCAGGCGGCCAGGCCGGGGAGCAGCAGCAGGCAGAACGTGGTGCGGAAGAGGGGAGTCAATGGCATCTGCGCACTCTACCAAAATCCGGTGAAGCGGCGGCCCAGGTCTTTGTAGGCCCAGGCCGCTCGTGTGCCAGCCGTTTTAGCCCGCCAACGTCGGGTAGTCGGTATACCCCTTCTCGCCGCCGCCATAGTAGGTGCTGTTATCACCCTCGTTCAGTGCCGCGCCGCTGCGCAGGCGCTCGACCAGGTCGGGGTTGGCGATATAGGGGCGGCCAAAGGCGACGATATCGGCCTGGCCGCTGGCGACGGCTTGCTCGGCCAGTGCACGGTCATAGCCGTTGTTCACCATCCAGGCGGCCTTGCCGCCAGCGCGGCGGTATTCCGCCTTGAAGGCTTCGTAGTCGAAGGGCCGGCCTTCGACTTCACGCGGGCCGCCGGTGGCGCCTTCGATCACATGGATATAGGCCAGGCCCAGCGGCGCCAGCTGGTGGGCCAGGTAGGTGAACAGGCTTTGCGGATCGGCATCGTCAATGCCATTGGCGGGGGTGACGGGCGAGAGCCGGATGCCGACCTTGCCACGGCCGACCGCGTCGATCACCGCGCGGGTGACTTCCAAGGTCAGGCGGGCGCGGTTTTCGATCGAGCCGCCGTAGTCGTCGCGGCGGGCATTGGCGCCGGTCTTCAAGAACTGGTCGAGCAGGTAGCCGTTGGCGCCGTGGATCTCGACGCCATCGAAGCCGGCGGTCTTGACCGCATTGCGGGCGGCCGCAGCAAAGCTGTGCACGATGCCGGGGATCTCCTCGGCATCCAGCGCGCGCGGCTCGGAGGTCGGCTCGAAGCGGCCTGTGCCGGTCGCAGGGTCGATCAGGAAGGTCTTGGTCTTGGCGGTGATGGCCGAGGGCGCCACCGGGGCCTGCTGGTCCGGCTGCAGCAGGCGGTGCGAGACACGGCCCACATGCCACAGCTGGCAGACAATCTTGCCGCCCTTGGCATGCACGGCGCGGGTCACCTGGCTCCAGCCATCGAGCTGGTCCTGCTCGTACAGGCCCGGCACATCGGCGTAACCCTGGCCCTGGTGGCTGATGGCGGTGGCCTCGGTGATCAGCAGCCCGGCGCTGGCGCGCTGCGCATAGTAGGTGGCAGTCATCGGCTGGGGCACCGCCTTGGGCGAGCGGTTGCGGGTCAGCGGTGCCATCGCAATGCGGTTGGCCAATTCCAAATCACCCACCTGCACAGGTTCAAACAGGTTATGGGTTGCGGTGCTTGTCATGCAAAACTCCTTGTGGTTGGATCACGGGCTTACCCGCTTTTTGTACCACGCAGCCCAGCCCTTTGCAGGCCAGGGTTGAAGCCCGGACCCTGTCGGCCAAGCGCCCGGCGGGCGCAAACCCAAGCAAATCAAGGGGTTCAATGCTGCAAAGCAGCATTTGCCGGTGGATGGTGTCGGCCGCCCGGGTACTAGGGTCAACCCGACAACGCGTAATGGCAAAGGTTCTGCGCCATGATCGACCCGGGTCTGCCAGCTGCCGATCGCAGCCTGGTGGGCAGACCGCTGTCGTTTGTGAAAGAGAAAGCGCGCATTCATGACCAAAACATCGCTGGATAAATCGAAGATCAAGTTCTTGCTGCTCGAGGGCATCCACCCTTCCGCGCTCAAGGTGTTGCAGGCGGCGGGCTATACCCAGGTTGAGGCGCTGACCGGTGCCTTGGAGGGGGAAGAGCTCAAGCGCAAGATTGCCGACGTGCACTTTGTCGGCATCCGCTCCCGCACGCAGCTGACGGCCGATGTGTTTGCCGCGGCCAACAAGCTGGTGGCAGTGGGCTGTTTTTGCATCGGCACCAACCAGGTCGATCTGAATGCGGCGCGCGAGCGTGGTATTGCGGTCTTCAATGCGCCCTTCTCCAACACCCGCTCCGTGGCGGAGCTGGTGCTGGCCGAAGCCATCCTGCTGCTGCGCGGCATTCCTGAGAAGAATGCGGTATCGCACCGGGGCGGCTGGAAGAAAAGCGCCGACAACTCCTTCGAGATCCGTGGCAAGACCTTGGGCATCGTCGGCTACGGCTCGATCGGCACCCAGCTGTCGGTGCTGGCCGAAGGCCTGGGCATGAAGGTTGTGTTCCATGATGTGGTCACCAAGCTGCCGCTGGGCAATGCCCACCAGGCCGCCAACCTCAACGCCTTGCTGGAGCAGTCCGACATCGTGACCCTGCACGTGCCCGAGCTGGCCTCGACCCACAACATGATTGGCGCGGCCCAGATCGCGGCGATGAAGCCCGGCAGCATTTTGATCAATGCCTCGCGCGGCACCGTGGTGGACCTCGACGCGCTGGCCCAGGCGTTGCAAGCCAAGAAGCTGCTGGGCGCCGCCATCGACGTGTTCCCGGTCGAGCCCAAGAGCAACAAGGACGAGTTCCAGTCGCCGCTGCGCGGCATGGACAACGTGATCCTGACCCCGCACATCGGCGGCTCGACGATGGAAGCCCAGGCCAATATTGGCCTGGAAGTGGCAGAAAAGCTGGTCAAGTACAGCGACAACGGCACCACCACCTCGGCCGTGAACTTCCCCGAAGTGGCCCTGCCCGAGCACCCTGGCAAGAACCGTATCCTGCACGTGCATGAGAACCGCCCCGGCATCCTGTCCGCCATCAACCAGGTGCTGGCCGACAACGGCATCAACATCGCCGGCCAGTACCTGCGCACCGATGAAAAGGTCGGCTATGTGGTGATCGATATCGACCAGGAATCGTCGGCGCTGGCGCTGGAGAAGCTGGCCCAGATCGCCGGCACCATCCGCTGCCGCGTGCTGTTCTGATGCCGCGCCCACCGCACCGCGCCCAGCGGCATCGGTGCAGTGGGCGGCTTTAGACACCCAGGAAAGAGGCTTATGCCTCTTTTTTCTTAGCTGCTGTTGGCATATCGATGCATGAAATGCGTAGTTGTGGAGGCGCACCCCGCTGCCTAGCATGAAGGCTTCCACCCGATTGCCAGACCACGAGGAGCGCCCATGAATGCCATCACCAATGTTCGCCACCTGAGCCCAGCGGCCGATGCCGCTGCAGCCACTGCCCTGCACGTCGAGCCTCTGGCGGGCCGCATCGGCGCGGTGGTGCATGGGGTGGCGCTGTCGGGTGCGCTGGAGCCGGCGCTATTTGCCCAGATCAAGGCAGCGCTGCTGCAGCACCGGGTGATTTTCTTCCGGGGCCAGCAGCACCTCGATGACGCCAGCCACCAAGCCTTTGGCCGCCTGTTTGGTGAGATCGAGGCCCACCCCACCGTGCCCGCACCCGATGGCACGGCTTTTCTGGAGCTCAACTCGCAGCACGGCGGCCGGGCCGACTCCTGGCACACCGATGTGACCTTCAAAGCGGTCTTCCCCAAGGTCTGCGTGTTGCGCGCGGTGACCTTGCCCGGCCATGGTGGCGACACCGTCTGGGCCAATACCGTGGCCGCCTATGAAGGCCTGCCCGCGCCGCTGCAGCAGCTGGCCGAGCAGCTCTGGGCCGTGCATGGCAATGACTATGACTATGCGGAGAACTTCCGCCAGAACACAGCCGCCAGCCAGACCGAGACGCAGGGCCGCGCCAGCTACCGCAAGGTGTTCACCAGCAAGACCATCGAGTCCGAGCAGCCGCTGGTGCATGTGCATGCCGAGACGGGCGAGAAGGCGCTGCTGCTGGGCCACTTTGCCAAGCGCATCAAGGGCCTGCGCAGCAATGAGTCTGCCGCCTTGCTGCAGCTCTTCCATGAGCGCATCGTGCGCCTGGAAAACACCGTGCGCTGGCACTGGCAGCCGGGCGATGTCGCCATCTGGGACAACCGCGCCACCCAGCACTACGCGATCAATGACTATGCCGATGCCCACCGCGTGATGCGGCGCGTGACGGTTACGGGCGACGTGGCGACCTCGGTCGATGGCCGCAGCAGCGTCGACCTGACCGTGCGCGAGCCGGCAGCGGCCTGAGTAGCCTGAGCGGCGGCCAGGCGCACCGCCTGGGCGCAGCGCCCTCCCCAACAGCAACACACAGATCGCAGATGGCGATGGCCGCCTGCGCGCACCACAGAGAGTTTCCATGACCCGAACCACCTACCACTACGAAGGCGGCCTGCTGGTGCCGCGCCGCAAGCTGCTGGTCTCTGCGCTGGCGGCCGGCGCCGGCAGCGTGCTGGGCTTTCCGGCGCTGGCGCTGGACAGCAAGCCGCTCAAGGGCGTAACGCTCAATACCTCGCTGTACAGCTCGCCGTATTCCAAGCTGCTGCGGCCCTGGATTCCCGAGTTCGAGGAGGCGACCGGCGCCAAGGTGAACTTCGACACACCCGGCTTTCCGGTCTACAACCAGCGCGCTGACCTGGAGCTGTCCACCAAGGGCGCGGCCTTTGATGCGGTCAATGTCACCTTCATCTATTCGAGCCGCTGGATCAACTCGGGCTGGCTGACGCCGCTCGATGGCTATATCAACGACCCCAACAAGACGCCGGCAAGTTTTGACATCCGCGACTTTCTCGAAGGCGCGCTCGCGCCCGAGCGGGGCCGTGACGGCCAGCTCTATGGCATCCCCTGGCAGGCCGAGGTCACGATTGCGGCGGCCTCGCGCTTTGATGTGCTCCAGCAGTCAGGCCTGGCCTTTCCCGATACGACAGACGCCTGGCTGGAAGCGGCCAAGCTGCTCAACCGCAAGGAGCGCGCGGCCGGCTTTGTCACCGACAACCACTATGGCTGGACCTTTATCCCGTTCTTGCAGGCCTTTGGCGGCGATGTGTTCCGCAAGGCCCCCGATGACCTGTTCCCCACCCTGGACAGCCCCGAGGCGATAGCAGCGGCCGACTACTTTGCCCGCCTGCTGCGCGAGTACGGGCCCGACGGTGTGGTCTCCTATACCTCGGACCAGGCCGTGCAGTCGCTCAAGGCCGGGCGCAGCCATTTGAGCGTGCAAGGCCAGATCAACCTCTCGCAGCTGGCCGACAAATCCAGCAGCAAGGTGGCGGCATCGGCGGCCTGGGGCCAGGTGCCCAAGGGTGTGGCCGGGCGCTTTCCGGGCACTGCCATCCATGGCTGGGGCATTCCGGTGGGCAGCAAGAACAAGGATGCGGCCTGGCAGTTCATCCGCTGGGCCACGTCCAAGGAAACCTTGCAGCGTGCCGTCGCTGCAGGTTACGGCTCGCCCACGCGGCGCTCGGACATCGACTCGCCCGCCTACCGTGAGCGCCAGCGCGTCAACGGCTATGACATCGCGTCGCTCGTGACATCGTCGGTGGAGCTGTCGGCCAAGCAAGGCCATATGAAGTACCGCACCGTGGCTGCCTACCCGCAGGTGGACCAGCAGATCAACAAGGCCATCGAGCTGATCGTGACCGGCCAGCGCACGCCCGAGCAGGCGATGAAGCAGGCGCAGACCGCGTCGATTGCCGAGCTGCGCCGCGCTGGCGTCTCGGTCTGAGCAGCGAGGGAGCGCTCCCATGCCGCCCACTGCATCTCTCGCGCCGCAGGCGCTCGACACCGGAGCCGCGCGCCCGCTGCCCAGCCAGGCACGCGGCAAGCCCGCTGCGGCTGCAGCGTCGCGCAACTGGCAGCGCAACTGGCAGCGCGAATCGGCACGGGCCTATGGCCTGGGCCTGGCACCGGCACTGGTGGTGCTGGCCGCCATCACCCTGCTGCCGCTCATCACGCTGGTGGTGGTGAGCCTGACGCCGCTGAGCCTGACCGACCCGGCAGCCACCTTCCACTTTGACCAGCCTGCCGGCAACTATGCGCAGCTGCTGCAGGACCAGCGCTTTGTCGATTCGCTCTGGGTGCAGGCCAAGCTCTCGTCGGTCAGCGTGCTGCTGCAGCTGCTCGTCGGCCTGGGCCTGGCCTTGCTGCTGCACAGCACCAGCCGTATGGTGGCGGGCCTGCGTACGTTCTTTCTGATCCCGATGGTGCTGCCGCCGATTGTGGTGGCCCTGGTCTGGAAGATCATCTACACGCCCGACATCAGCCCCATGCATGCGCTGCTCGAGCAATGGGGCTGGCCGCTGCGTTCGCTGATCGCCAACCCCGACACCGCGCTGTGGGCCATTGTGGCCGCCGATGTCTGGCAGTGGTTCCCGTTCACGATGCTGATGGTGCTGGCGCAGCTGCAGATGGTGCCGCGCGACCCGGTCGATGCCGCCCGCATCGATGGCGCCAACCGCTGGCAGGTGTTTGTCTACATCGTGCTGCCCTATCTGCAGCGCACCCTGGTGGTCTGCGCGCTGTTCCGCCTGATCGACAGCTTCAAGGCCTTTCCGCTGCTGTATGTGCTGACCAATGGCGGGCCGGGCACCGTGACCGAGGTGACCAATTTCTACGGCTTTATCCAGGCCTTCAACTTCTCGTACTGGGGCTACGGCAGCGCCATTGCGGTGGTGATGCTGGCCATCATCTTTGTGCTGAGCGCACTGGTCAGCCGCCTGGGCCGGGCCAAGGGAGATGCCCATGCACGCTGAGACCTGGCACCACGCAGCACCTGCGCTGCCCGTATGGCAACGCGCCGTGCAAGGCCTGCAGCGCCATCTGCGCAGCACCGCCGCCGTGCTGGTGCTGATGGTGGTGCTGTTGCCCTTTTTGTGGATGCTGCAGATGGCCTTTCGCCCGGCGGGCGATGCGCTGTCGCTGGATCTGCTCTTCAGTCCAACGCTAGAGGCCTTTGCCGGCCTGTGGCAGGACAACTTTGCGCGCTCCTTTGGCAACAGCCTGCTGGTGAGCGTGCTGTCCACCGGGCTGTCGCTGCTCTTGGGGGTGCCCGCTGCCTATGCGCTGTCGCGCTGGCGCTTCAAGCAGCGGCGCCAGGTGGCGCTGTGGGTGCTGTGCACGCGCATGGCGCCACCCATTGCGTTCACGATTCCGTTCTTTCTGGCCTTTCGCTGGCTGGGCCTGCTCGACTCGGTCTGGGGCTTGGTGCTGGTCTACCTGACCTTCAACCTGGCCATCGTGATCTGGATGATGCAGGGCTTTTTTGAGGCCATTCCCACGGCGCTCGAAGAGGCCGCCTGGATGGACGGCTGCAGCATCTGGTCGGCCTTCTGGCATGTGACCTTGCCGCTGACCCGGCCGGGCCTGGTGGCCACCGCCGTGCTGTGCTTCATCTTCTCGTGGAGCGACTTTTTCTTCGCACTGATTCTGACCCGCACCCAGGCGGTGACGGCGCCGGTCGCCATCGTCAATTTTCTGCAGTACGACGGCTGGGAGTGGACCAAGATTGCAGCGGCCGGCACCTTGGTGATGCTGCCGGTGCTGCTGTTCACGGTGCTGGTGCGCAAATACCTCGTTCACGGCCTCACCGCCGGTGGCGTCAAGGACTGAGATGGCTTCGATTGCATTGAGACAGCTGCGCAAGCACTTTGAGGGGCACGATGTGCTCAAGGGCATATCGCTCGATATTGCCGAGGGCGAGTTTGTCGCGCTGGTCGGCCCATCTGGCTGCGGCAAATCCACCCTGCTGCGCATGCTCGCCGGGCTGGAGGAGGTGAGCAGCGGCCAGATTGTGCTGGGTGGCCAGGTCATCAACGGTGTGCCGCCGCGCGAGCGCAATATCGCGATGGTGTTCCAGAACTATGCGCTCTACCCGCATATGACGGTGGCCGAGAACCTGGGCTTTGCGCTCAAGCTGCAGCGCCAGGCGCCGGAGGCCATTGCGCAGCGCGTGCAGCAGGTGGCCGAGATCCTGGGCCTGGAGCCGCTGCTGGCCCGCCTGCCCGC
>NZ_KE148572.1:0-20968 GCF_000410635.1 Comamonas sp. B-9 | reverse complement strand
GCCCGCCCCTGCCGCTGCTGCCCGGCCTGCAGGCCCAGGGCGAGCGTGCGCTGTGGCTGGGCGTGCGGCCCGAACATGTGCAGCTGGCAGTGGCGCCCCTGAGCGGTGTCGCCACCAGCGCTGCGACCGTCGAGGTGGTGGAGCCCACCGGCGCCGAAACCCAGGTGGTCAGCCGCTTTGGCCAGCAGCCTCTCATTTCGACCGTCAAGGAGCGCCTGGCGCTGGCGCCAGGCCAGGCGCTGCATTGGCACACGGCACCGCAGCACTGGCATGTGTTTGACCGGCAAAGCGGTGAGCGGCTCAACGTCGCTTAATACCAAGCCTAATGCACAAAGGCTCCCAGTCGGGAGCCTTTGCGTTGCTGGATGCAGCCGTTTAAGCCAGGGGGCCTGCGCTCAAGATCTCCGACAGCGCCTTGCGCGGCGAGGGCGTTTCGCGCTCGGCCAGGTCGGCGGGCAGGCTGGACTTGTCACCGCGCTCGCCAATGGCGACCAGGCATTCGACCTGCCAGTTGTCACCGAGCTTGAGCACGGCGCGTGCAGCATCGCGCTCGATGCCGCCCATGGCGTGGGTGGCCAGGCCCATCGCATGGGCTTGCAGGGCCAGGTAGCCCCAGGCGCAACCGGTGTCAAAGCTGGGCGCGGGAGACTCGTCCTTGTTCGACAGCACCACCAGCAGCGCACCGGCGTTCAGGCACCAGCGGCGGTTGAACTCGTTGGGGATGGTGGAGAACGCCTGCCAGTTGGCATCGCCGTTGATCGAATAGGCAAAGTGCCAAGGCTGCTTGTTGCTGGCCGAAGGGGCCCAGCGTGCGCCTTCCACAATGGTCTCGATGTCCTTGGCGGTCAGCGCCTTGCCCGAGAAGGCGCGGGGCGAGAAGCGGTCCAGAAACTGGGGATGGATGGCATGGGTGGATTGGCGCGTCGTCATGGTCAAAAAGTGAGCAATAGGACCGCCAGCATGCCATATTCGCCGGTTTTTTGCAGGCTTAGATTTTTTGTTTGTCGACCAGCTTGAAGGTGCCGGTGGCCAGGCCCAAAAGATTGCCGGCATCGTCATGCAGCTCGCCGCGCACAAACGACAGGCTCTTGCCGCGCTTTTCGCAAACGGCCGTGCAGACCACATCGCCGCTGCCCGGCGCAATGTAATGAATGGTCAGGTCCACGGTGATGACGCCATAGCGCAACGGATCATGCGCGCGAGCAGCGCAGGACAGGCCCACATCGAGCAAGGTGGCGATGGCGCCGCCATGCATATCGCCCCGGCTGTTGGTGTACTGCTTCTGGTAGGGCATGCGCACCCGGGCGCGCTCATTGCCGATCGCCTCGCCCTTGAGCAGGAAGGCCTCGGCCATGGCCATGCTGAGGCCGAAGATCTGGTTGGCGGGCTCATCCACGGTGTAGGCGGGGATGTCGTTGGCAACGGCGGAGGGTGCAGTGGTGGTCATGGGGCAGGACGCAGCAGGTTCAAAACCTTGGATGTTAGCGGCAGGAGCCCCAAGCTGCGCCGCGTGGCTGACACCTGGGAGTCGCCGCTCCAGCGGCGCCCAGCTTCGTTTGCAAAGCGGGGGCTTGGCTTCTGGGGGCACGGTTTATCATCGCTGGCTTATGCCCGTCTGGTCCTCAGCATCCTCTCTGTCATCCCCGTATTGCCCGCGCTGCGGCGCAGCGAACTGCCGCAGCGCAGGTGCGCGCGACCGCTTTGCCTGCCTGCAGTGCGGCGCGCAGTTCCGGCTGGAGCAGCTGCAGGGCCAGGTATTTGCTGGCATGTCCGCGTCGGCAGACGCAGCCAGCGGGGCGCGGCTGCGCCGGCACCTGCCCTGGCTGGCGGTGCTGCTGGCCATGCTGCTGTCCATCCCCTGGTGGCTGCCCCGGCTGCAACCCGGGCTCCAGCTGAAGCTGCCCGCTGCCTGGCAAGACAAGGCAGCGCCGCTGGCGCTGGGCCGCAGCGAGGCGACCACGCTGATCGAGCGCAATGGCCAGCGCCTGCTGCTGCAGCTGTTTGAAAACCGCGAGCAGGGCGATGTGGTCTACCGCGTGCTGGTCCGTGATGCCGCCACCGGCGCCAGCCTGGGCGAGCCCCAGCGCATGGCCATGCCCTGGGCTGGCAGCGCCGGCCGGGCCGAGCTGCAGTTTTTCTCGGACGGCCAGCTCTACCTGTTTTTGCGGGAGCGCGGCTTTTGGCGCCTGGATCTGGCGAGCCTGCGCTTTGTCGATCTGCTGCCCCAGCTCAGCGAGAAATTTGCCGCGCAGCTGGGCGAGGGCATTGTGGGCGTAGCGCCCAAGGGCCGCGACCGGCCTGACAGCCTGGAGGTCACCAGCCGCAGCGGCAGCAAATACCTGGTGTACTGGCTGCTCGGCCAGATCTGGCCGGTGGCCGACAGCAGCAGCCTCTACGAAAAGGCCCAGGCCGGCTACGGCCAGGAGATCGCCTTCTACCGCTATGAATCGCTGCCCCGCCCCACCGGTGAGGAAGGCCGCGCGCTGCTGGTGCAGTCCTGGTGGAGGCACGAGCCCGGCCAGCCCGCCTACTTTGGCTATTACGACCTGCAGCCCAGCGACAGCCGCGAGGTGCAGACCTCGCCGCGCAGCTATGTGGCCATTGGCGATGGCTTCTCGACCCGCCCCTATGCCACCAAGGACCGGGGCCTGCTGCGCATCAAGGTGGTGCAGCCGGCGGTGCCGCGCTTCCATGCCGATGTGATGGCCGAGAATGCGCGCCGCCTGCTGCTGGCCTACAACCCGACGCCGCTGCGGCAGGAGGGGCGCGTGATCCAGCTGCTGGACAAGGCCAACCAGCAGGTGGTGTGGAGCCGCACCATCGACCAGTTGCCCCCGCTGGGCCAGCGCGAAGGCGGCATGTATGTCACCGGCCAGGCTGTCAGCGCCGGCTTTTTGCTGCTCGATGACATGCGCCAGCCCGCGCTGCTGATTGGCGATAACGGCGAGGTGCTGCAGGACTTTGGGGCTGCGGCCCAAGGAGCCGCGCAGTGAGCATTCCTCGGCGTTTTTATCTTCCGCTGGGCCTGGGCTTTCTGTGCTTTTTTGTGCTGCCGCTGCTGGTGCCAGCGACGGTCAAGCTGCTGCAATCGGGTGCAGACAAGGCCGAGGAGCTGGGCGATGTGGCGGCCTCGGCCATCTACCAAGGAGAGGACGGCAGCCTGCGCATGCTGCGGGTGATGAAGCACAGCACCGCGCAGGACGATGTGTTTGTGCTGCTGGACAACGACCTGCAGGCCAAGCAGCTGCTGGGCGAGCCCCAGCGCATTGTGCTGCCCCGTGCGCAGCTGCGCCAGCCGGCCCGCTTGCGCAGCGAGGCCAATGGCCAGCTGTCGCTGCTGCTCAATGACCGGCACTGGTGGCTGCGCGCGCCGGCGCAGACCGCGTTTGCGCCGATGGATGCCGCGCTGCGCCAGCGCTTTGCGGCCGAGCTGGGCACGGGTGTGTCCAAGTACGCCTTTGGCGAGCTGCGCGAGCCGGGGCTCTTGGATGTGACCAGCAATACCGGCGACCGCTATGCGCTGTACTGGGCCAGTGGCGAGCTCTACCCCTGGGCCGAGCGGTTGCCCCGCTGGCAGCAGCGCCCCTGGGCACAGTACCCGCAGACGGCCTCGCGCATCGATTACGCCGACTTTGACACCGACGTGGCCCAGTACGGCATGCCGATGATCTTGCTGCAGTTTGCGCAAAAGGTGCGGCCCGGGGAGTTTGAGCGCTGGCCACGGCTGAGCGTGCATTCCAGCGCCGACAAGCAGGTGCGCGCCGCCCCCAAGCTCTACCAGCCGGTCAGCGATGGTTTTGTCGTCAGCCGCCAGGCGCTGCGGGAGGCGGGCATTACCCAGATTGCAGCGGTGGCCAGCGTGCCGGTGCAGTTCAGCGGCGAAGTGCTGGCCCGCAATGCGGGCCGGGTGCTGATGCGCTACGACGAGACCCCTACCACCGCCGCCGAGGTGGTGCTGCAGATCGTCGATGCGCGCAGCCTGCAAGTGGTGTGGCGCAAGTTCACGCGCGAGATGCCGCAGTTGCTGTTTGACGGCGAGCACCTGGCGGCCCAGGCCTGGCCCGGTGGTTTTTACCTGAGCACCGGCTTGAATCTGCCGGCCCTGGTGATCGACAACGAGGGCCAGACCGTGGTCGACTTTCAGCCCCAAAAGCGGCTTGAGGCAGCCAGCGAAGACTGAGGCATCAGCGCATGCACGCGTGGCCCGGCTAGCCCATGGTCAACGTGGATAGTGGACGATAAAAGTGCAGCGCAATACGATAGTTATTTAGCGGCCTACAGCGCTGTTTTGTAAAGAAATTTTGCAAATCCACCGGCCTGTTTACGTAAAGCCAAACGAATCTCCAAAACTCCTACAGCCAGCGCCAGCCCGCAGCGGCACCATGTCCTCACGGCAGGCGTTTGCTCCTGCCGCCAACCTGACACTGAAGGAGTAAGCGCCATGAGCCAGCAGAACCACCAACAGTCCGGACAGCAGCCTGCCCAGAAAAAGGAGCAGCAGCAACAGCAACAATCCCCGAAGCAGCAGCAACCGGGCCAGCAGGACCGCAAGCAGCCATCGCAGAAGTAGTCTGCGACTGCGCGGCCCACGAAGACCAGACGGAGCACCCCATGCAACAACTGCCTTTGCCGATGACCAAGCAGCAGCCTTGGCCGCTGCAGCAGGGCCAGCCGTTGCGCGAGGCCAAGTACTCGCAGCAGCAGTGCAAGTGCAACCGGCGCCAACTGGGCACCGAGCCCAAGACACCGGACAACGCACAGATGTGCTGATCTTCTGAGCCCCTGCACCAAAGCCTGCACGATGCGGGCTTTTTCGTGGGCGCTGCAGCGCATGCGCGGCGATACTGGCGCTCTCGACCACCTCGCCAGCCGATATCGATGAACACCGGTTTCTTCGCGCAGCCCAACCCGCCCTACCGCCGCGCCAACTACAACTTTGCCTACCAATGGATCGAAGAAGTTGGCAGCCTGGCCGCCTTGCTGGCGCATGTCGAAGCGCTGCGCGCCGCAGACCCCGCGCACCGCTATCTGTGCACCTTGGACGATATCCAGCAGGGCAGCTACACCAGCGGCCATGCCAGCCAGGACGACCGGCTCTACCTGGACAGCCCGCCGGACATGGACTGGGACGACCCAGCGCAGGAGGCGGCCTGGGATCTGCAGGCGCTGCAGCACCGCGCGCGCCAGTTGCGCGAGGCCCAGGGCCCGCAACGCTGGGCCGATGTCTGCGGCAGCCTTGCGGTAAGCGCCAGCGATATCGACGCACTGCTGGCCGCCAACCGCGCGCCCGATCTGCTGCTCGATGACGTCGTCTACATCCAGCGCCTGCCGCTGGCCGAAGGCGATCCGCTGATTGCCGGCCAACCCAATGGCTATTTCAGCGCCGACTGGGACAGCTTTCAAAACCACGCCATCCACCAGCATCTGGCCGAGCAGCATGGCTACCAGCTGTTGGCCATGGGCGCCGCCTGGATGGCGCTGGCCCGCGTGCAGCCGCCCGGTGCGGCGCAGGCCCAGGCGCTGGTGGAGGACCTGCGGGCGCTCTATGCCCAGGGCAATGAGGCGCTGCTGGCCCATGCGGGCTGGCAAGCCTTGCCAGCGCTGTTGCAGATGCAGCGCACGCTGGTATTGGGCTATACCGAAGACATGGCCGACCGCTGGGAGTAGAGCCTGGCTTGTACTTCTGTGAAGGATGGAAAAGGGATGTAGGCGGCCCTGCGTCACTTACCGCCTGGAATGCCCAAAGCGGCTTTGCAAAATGTGCAGCGAGAAACGTCTCGATGCAGGCGGCGCGTCAATTCCTACACCGGCCCTTCGGCGGCAGCGCGACCATAGAGCCATGGCAGGGCATGTCGCCCCGTCATCATCTTGAAGGAGCTAACGCTATGAATCAGCCAAACAGCCAACGCAATCCCAACCAGGTGAACCAGCATCAATCGGGCCAGAAGCCCGGTGCGCCCAAAGAGCAGCAGCACCAGCAGCAGTCGCCGCAGCAAAAGCAGCCTGGTCAGCAAGACCGGTCGCAGCAGCAGCGCTGAAGCCAGCGTTGGCCTAAGCCACTGGTAGCCGTCACCGCGCGATAACCAGCAGGGTCAGCCAGGGTGTATGCCTGGCAAGCCCGTAAAAAAGCCTCCATCGCTGGAGGCTTCTTGCTGTCTGCGGTGGCGGGGAGATCAGGCCAGCTTGGCCTTCAACAGCTCATTGACCTGGCCCGGATTGGCCTTGCCCTTGGAGGCCTTCATCACCTGGCCGACCAGGGCATTGAAAGCTTTGTCCTTGCCGGCCTTGTACTGCTCGACATTGCCGGGGTTGGCGGCGATCACCTCGTCGATGATGGCTTCGAGCGCGCCCGTGTCATTGGATTGCTTCAAGTCCTTGGCGTCGATGACGGCGTCGACGTCGGTGCCTTCGCCGCTCCAGAGCGCTTCGAACACCTGCTTGGCACTGTTGTTGCTGATGACATTGCCGTGGATGCGGGCGATCAAGGTGCCCAGCTGCGCGGCGCTGACCTTGACCTGGTCCATGCCGATCTCTTCCATGTTCAGGCGGCGCGAGATCTCGCCCATCACCCAGTTGCTGGCGAGCTTGGGCTGGCTGCTGGCCTTGGCGGCGGCTTCAAAGTAGTCGGCCATGGCCTGGCTTTGGGTCAGGGTGGTGGCGTCGTACTCGGGCAGGCCGTAGTCGGCCACAAAGCGGTCGGCGCGCTGGCGCGGCAGCTCGGGCATCTCGGCCTTGACGGCCTGCACCCAGCTGTCGGCAACGACCAGCGGTGGCAGATCCGGATCGGGGAAATAGCGGTAGTCGGCCGCGTCTTCCTTGGTGCGCATCGCACGGGTCTCGCCGGTATCGGGGTTGAACAGCACGGTGGCCTGCTGGATCGCGCGGCCGTCTTCGATCTCTTCGATCTGCCAGCGGATTTCGTAATCGATGGCGATCTGCATGTTCTTGAACGAGTTCAGGTTCTTGATCTCGCGGCGGGTGCCCAGCGGCTGGCCCGGCTTGCGCACGGACACGTTGGCATCGCAGCGGAACGAGCCTTCCTGCATATTGCCGTCGCAGATGCCGATCCAGGTGACGATCTTGTGCAGTTCCTTGGCGTAGGCCACGGCCTCGGCGGTGCTGCCCATGTCGGGCTCGGTGACGATCTCCAACAGCGGCGTGCCGGCGCGGTTCAGGTCAATGCCCGATTGGCCGATGAACTCGTCGTGCACCGATTTGCCCGCGTCTTCTTCCAAGTGGGCGCGCACCAGGCGCACGGTCTTTTTCTGGTCGCCGACAAAGAAGCTCACCTCACCGCCTTGCACCACCGGGATCTCGAACTGCGAGATCTGGTAGCCCTTGGGCAGGTCGGGGTAGAAGTAGTTCTTGCGCGCAAAGATGCTGACGGGCGCAATCGTGCTGCCCAGCGCCAGGCCAAGCTTGATGGCGCATTCGACGGCCTTCTTGTTCATCACCGGCAGGGTGCCGGGCAGGGCCAGGTCCACGGCGCAGGCCTGGGTGTTGGGCTCGGCGCCAAAGGCGGTGCTGGCGCGGCTGAAGATCTTGCTGTTGGCGGCCAGCTGGGTGTGGGTTTCAAAGCCAATCACCACTTCGTAGCCGTTGATGAGCTTGATGCTTGTTTCGGTCATGTTCTGTGTTCCTCCCTGCGTTACTTCGCGATGCCGGTGGGCTGGCGCAGGTGGTGGTCGGTGGCTTGCTGCAGCTGGTGGGCGGCGTTCAGGAGCTTGGCTTCGCCAAAGTAGTTGCCGATCAGCTGCAGGCCCACGGGCATGCCGCCTTCGCCAAAGCCGGCGGGCACGGACAGGCCAGGCAGGCCGGCCAGCGACGCGGGCAAGGTGTAGATGTCGGCCAGGTAGTTGGCCAGCGGGTCGCTCTTGCCGCCCAGTGCCCAGGCCACGGTGGGCGCGGCAGGGCCGGCGATCAGGTCGCAGTCCTGGAAGGCGGCCTGGAAGTCGTCGGCAATCATGCGGCGGATCTTTTGCGCCTGCAGGTAGTAGGCGTCGTAGTAGCCGTGCGAGAGCACATAGGCGCCGGTCATGATGCGGCGCTTGACCTCGTCGCCAAAGCCTTCGGCGCGGGTCTTCTTGTACATGTCCACCAGGTCGCTGTAGTCCTTGGCGCGGTGGCCAAACTTCACGCCGTCAAAGCGCGAGAGGTTGGACGAGGCCTCGGCCGGGGCGATGATGTAGTAGACGGGGATGGACAGCTCGGTGCGCGGCAGGCTGATCGGCACCAGCTTGGCGCCCAGCTTTTCGTACTCCTTCAACGCCGCATCGACGGCGGCGCGCACATCGCTGCTCAGGCCATCGCCAAAGAACTCGGCGGGCACGCCGATGCGCAGGCCGGCCAGCGAGTCGTTGAGGTGCTGCGTGAAGTCTTCGGCCGGGTGGTCGAGGCTGGTGGAGTCGCGGTCTAGGTCGGGGCCGCACATTTCGCTCAGCAGCAGCGCGCAGTCTTCGGCGGTGCGCGCCATCGGGCCGGCCTGGTCCAGGCTGGAGGCGAAGGCGATCATGCCGTAGCGGCTGGCGCGCCCATAGGTGGGCTTGATGCCGGTGATGCCGCAGAACGACGCGGGCTGGCGGATCGAGCCGCCGGTATCGCTGCCGGTGGCTGCAGGCGCCAGGCGCGCGGCCACGGCCGCTGCCGAGCCGCCGGACGAGCCGCCGGGCACGCGGCTGGTGTCCCAGGGGTTGCGTACCGGGCTGATGGCGCTGTTCTCGTTGGCCGAGCCCATCGCGAACTCGTCCATATTCAGCTTGCCCAGCGTGACGGCGCCAGCAGCTGCCAGCTTGGACACCATGGTGGCGTCAAACGGCGACTGGTAGCCGGCCAGCATCTTGCTGCCTGCGGTGGTGGGGAAGTCCTGCGTGACGAACAGGTCCTTGTGGCCCATCGGCACACCGGCCAGCTTGCCGGCCGTGCCCGCTGCAATGGCAGCATCGGCAGCGCGGGCCTGGGCCAGCGTCACTTCTTCGTTGATGTGGATGTAGGCACCCAGATCCTGGTGGGTCTTGGCGCGGGCCAGAAAATGCTGGGCGGCCTCGACGGAGGACACTTCGCGGCTTTTGAGCTTGGCAGCCAACTGGGCCACGCTCAAGTCATGCAATTCGGTAGGGATGCTCATGCAAATCTCGCGATCTTGGCGATCTCGGTGAATGGGAAAGGGCGCTGCGCGCCGGTCTCAGGGGCGTGGTGCTGCGTGCTGCTGCCACCACGGCTGGGGGCCGGTTGTTGCCAGGGCCCGCCAGGCCTGAAGATGCTGTGAATTACTCAATCACCTTGGGCACCAGGAAATAGCCTTTTTCCACGGCAGGGGCACTGCGCTGGTTGGCCTCCCGGTTATTGGGTTCGCTGATGACGTCATCGCGCAGACGCAGGCTGATTTCCTGGATCGCGGCCACGGGGTGTGACAGGGGCATGACACCGGAGGTATCCACAGCCTGCATCTTCTCCACAATGCCGAAAAAGTTATTCATCTGCGAGAGCATGCGCTCACTCTCGGAGTCGGATAATTCGAGCCGCGCCAGGTTGGCGATGCGGGCAATGTCATCTTTTGTCAGGGCCATAGATAGTCGTATGTAAACCAGTCGTAAAAAAACGGGGCCGGAAAGCGTTGCCCTGTAAGTTATTCACAGGGGATGGGGTATTATCCCGTCTTTGACGCAATAAGGCGGCAACGTCGGTCATTGCGCATCAAAAACCCTTCTGTCATCTCACCACACACCAATGAAGGGCGATGGAGCGCCGAAGTGCGACCCATGCCCTAGAGGAAACTTGCATGTTCGGAGCGTTCCGTCGCTACTTTTCCACCGACCTGGCCATCGACCTGGGCACGGCCAACACCTTGATTTTTGCACGCGACAAAGGGATTGTGCTCGATGAGCCCTCCGTGGTTGCGATTCGCCATGAAGGTGGCACCCATGGCCGCAAGGTCATCCAGGCCGTAGGCCGCGAAGCCAAGGCCATGCTGGGCAAGGTGCCCGGCAATATCGAAGCCATCCGCCCGATGAAGGACGGTGTGATTGCCGACTTCCTGATCACCGAGCAGATGATCAAGCAGTTCATCAAGATGGTGCACCCCCGCACCTTGCTCTCGCCCAGCCCCCGCATCATCATCTGCGTGCCCTGCGGCTCGACCCAGGTCGAGCGCCGCGCGATCAAGGATGCCGCGCTCAAGGCCGGCGCCACCCAGGTGGAGCTGATCGAAGAGCCGATGGCTGCCGGTATCGGTGCCGGCCTGCCGGTGTCCGAGGCCTCGGGCTCGATGGTGGTCGACATTGGTGGCGGTACCACCGAAGTGGGCGTGATCTCGCTGGGCGGCATGGTCTACAAGGGCAGTGTGCGCGTGGGCGGTGACAAGTTCGACGAATCCATCATCAACTACATCCGCCGCAACTACGGCATGATGATCGGCGAGCCCACGGCCGAGCTGATCAAGAAAAGCATTGGCTCTGCGTTCCCGGGCTCCGAAGTCAAGGAAATCGAAGTCAAGGGCCGAAACCTCTCCGAAGGCGTGCCACGCAGCTTCACCATCAGCTCCAACGAGGTGCTGGAAGCCCTGACCGAGCCGCTCAACCAGATCGTCTCTGCCGTGAAGAACGCGCTGGAGCAAACCCCGCCCGAGCTGGGTGCCGACATCGCCGACCGCGGCATGATGCTGACCGGTGGCGGCGCCTTGCTGCGCGACCTGGACCGCCTGCTGGCCGAAGAAACCGGCTTGCCGGTGCTGGTTGCCGAGGAGCCACTGACCTGTGTGGTGCGCGGCTGCGGTATCGCCCTCGATACGCTCGACCGCAAGGGCGTGACCATCTTCACCAGCGAATAACCCGGGCGCCCTCCGCGCGGATACGCAATAATGGCGAGCGTCAGCGACTATGCAACCCATAGCCCGCTGCCGGCCCGCCATTGCGCTTTGCGGCCCGCTTGCCACTGGCGGTGTGCACAAGGTCTGGCTGATGGGCCCGCCGCCGCCATGCGCCCGCTTCTGCTTTTTCGCTTTTCTCTGATGTCCCTGCTCCTGTCCCCTGTCCACCGTGCTGACCGCCGAGCGGCGGGGCGGCACGCGCCCGGACCAGGCGCAGCGCGCAGGGCCCGGTTCTGCTGAGGCCACCGCATGGCACGCAACGTCTTCTCCGGCGGTATACCGACCTTCCGACCCCAGGGGCCCAGCGCCAATGTGCGTCTGGCGCTGTGCGTGGCGCTGGCCGTGTTCCTGATGGTGGCCGACGTGCGCTTCAAGCTCACCGAGCCGCTGCGCAAGGCGGTGGCCACCGTGCTGTTCCCGATGCAATGGGTGATGCTGCAGCCGGTGCTGCTGGCCCAGGGCGGCGCCAGGTATTTTGAAGACCTGCACACCGCGCAGGCAGCGGCCGTGGTGGCCGAGAAAAATGCCATCGCACTGACGCACCGCGCCAACCTGGTCGAGACCCTGGACCATGAGAACCAGCGCCTGCGCCAGCTGCTCAACCTGGTGCCCCGCCTCAAGACCGAGGGGCGCGCTGCCCAGGTGGTGTACGAGACGGCGGACGCCTTCAACCGCCGCGTCGTGATCGACAAGGGCGAGGTCGCCGGCATTGCACGCGGCTCGCCGGTGATGGACGAGCTGGGCGTGCTCGGCCAGGTGACCCGGGTGTTTCCGATGTCGGCCGAGGTGACCTTGCTGACCGACCGTGAGCAGGCCATCCCCGTGCTCAACCCGCGCACGGGCGCCCGGGCCGTGGCCTATGGCGACCCGACCAATGCCTACGGCGGCGGCATGGAGCTGCGCTTCATGCCCAGCAATGCCGATATCCAGGAAGGCGATCTGCTGACCACCAGCGGTGTCGATGGCGTCTATGCGCCCGGCCTGCCGGTGGCGCGCATCGTCAAGATCGAGCGCCGGGCCGATTCGCCGTTCTCGCGCGTTTACTGCGAGCCGCTGGCGCAGATGTTCGGCACGCAGTTTGTGATGGTCATCAACCCGCTGCCCGAAGACGCGCTGCCCCCGCGCCCGCCGGTGGAGACCAAGACCCAGGAAGGCCCGGCATCGACCCCCCGCAAGGGCAAGCGCGGATGATGCCCGCTACGATGAACCAACCCCCAGGAGTGCAGCCATGATCATGCCGCGTGGGCAGCCCTTGCTGCTCCCTGTCCCTCCGGGCTTTATTGCGCTGACCCTGGTGCTGGCGCTGATGATCAACATGCTGCCGCTGGGCCGCGCACTGTGGCTGCCCGATGTGCTGCTGCTGGTGCTGGTCTACTGGGGCGTGCATGAGCCCGGCAAGATCGGCATGGGCTGGGCCTTTGTGCTGGGCCTGTGCATGGATGTGCACCAGTCGTCCCTGCTGGGCCTGCATGCGCTCGTGTATTCGGCCGTGCTGTATGGCGTGGCGCTGCTGCGCCAGCGCATCACCTGGCTGAGCGTGATGGCCCAGGCGGTGCAGGTGATGCCGCTGTTCCTCGCCTCCGATGTGGTGCTGATGCTGCTGCGCATGTTGCTGCGCGGCAGTTTTCCGGGCTGGGGCTTTTTGACGCCCGGCCTGTGGTGCGTGGTGCTGTGGCCGCTGGTGAGCTGGCTGCTGCAGCTGCCCCAGCGCCAGCCGCCCGACGATGACGAGAACCGCCCTTTGTAAGCGGGGGCCTGTGCGCAGACCATGACCGAGATCCAGAATTCAGACCGCGCCTTCAGCCGCTTTCGGCTGCGGGTGGTCGTCATCGGTCTGGTGGTGGTGCTGTGCTTTGGCATTCTGCTCTCGCGCCTGTATGTGCTGCAGGTCGAGCGCCATGATGACCTGCTCGCACAGGCCGAGAGCAACCGCACGGCGGTGGTGCCCATCGTGCCCAACCGGGGCCAGATCTATGACCGCAATGGCGTGCTGCTGGCCACCAACTACTCGGCCTACACGCTGGAGATCACGCCCTACAAGGTGGGCGATGTCGAAGAGACCATCGATGCACTGTCCCAGCTGATCGAGATCACGCCGCGTGACCGGCGCCGCTTCAAGCGCCTGCGCGAGGATTCGCGCAACTTCGACTCGCTGCCGATCCGCTCGCGCCTGACCGACCAGGAAGTGGCCAAGTTTGCCGCCCAGCGCTACCGCTTTCCCGGTGTGGATGTGAAGGCGCGGCTGTTTCGCTCCTACCCGATGGGCGAGACCGGTGCCCACCTGATCGGCTATATCGGCCGCATCAACCAGCGCGAGAAGGAGCGCATCGACGACTCCGACGAAGCGGCCAACTACCGGGGCACCGAGTACATCGGCAAGACCGGTGTCGAAGCCAGCTACGAAAAAGAGCTGCATGGCCACACCGGTGTGGAGCGCATGGAGACCTCGGCCGGCGGCCATGCGGTGCGCAAGCTCGACAGCTCCCCGGCCACTCCCGGCGAGAGCGTCGTGCTGTCGGTGGACATCAAGCTGCAGAAGATGGTCGAGGATCTGTATGGCGAGCGCCGGGGCGTGGCCGTGGCGATCGACCCGCGCAGCGGCGAGCTGCTGGCCATGGTCAGCAAGCCCACCTACGACCCCAATATCTTTGTCGAAGGCATTGACCAGGAAAGCTGGAAGGCGCTGAACGAATCCATCGACCGGCCGCTGCTCAACCGCGCGATGCGCGGCACCTACCCCACCGGCTCCACCTACAAGCCCTTCATGGGCCTGGCAGGGCTGGAGACGGGCAAGCGCACGCCCTCGACCATCATCCAGGACGGCGGCAGCTGGACCTTTGGCGGCCACACCTTCCGCTCCGGCCATGCGCTGGGCCCGGTCGATCTGAACCGCGCGATCCAGCATTCGAGCAACGTGTATTTCTACACGCTGGCCAATGAGATGGGGGTCGATGCGATCCATGATTTCATGAAACCGCTGGGCTTTGGCCAGATCACCGGCATCGACCTGCCCGGTGAGGTGCGCGGCGTGCTGCCCAGCACCACCTGGAAGCGCGACACCTACAAGCGCCCCGAGCAAAAGCGCTGGTATGCGGGCGAAACCATTTCGCTGGGCATTGGCCAGGGCTACAACAACTTCACCATCCTGCAGCTGACCCATGCGCTGGCGACGATCCTGGACAACGGCAACAGCCGGGTGCCACATGTGGGCCGTTCGCTGATTGACCCGGTCACCGGCGAGCGCCGCCCCATTGAGCAGCCCCCGCCCGTGAACCTGGGCTACAAGCAAAGCAATATCGAGGCCGTCAAGCGCGGCATGGTGTCGGTGGTGACGGGCGGCACCGGGCGCGGCTCCTTTGGCACGGCCCGCTACACGGCCGGTGGCAAGACCGGCACGGCCCAGGCCATCAGCATCGGCCAGAAGGAAAAGTACAACGCCGCGCGCCTGGCCGAGCGCCAGCGTGACCATGCGCTGTACATCGCCTTTGCCCCGGCCGAAGACCCCAAGATCGCCGTCGGCGTGATTGTCGAGAATGCCGGTTTTGGTGCCGGCTCGGCCGCGCCCATTGCCCGCCGCATCATCGATTACTGGTTGATGGGCGAGTACCCCAGCGAGGCCGACATGGCTGCGATGCAGCGCGGCGACGGCCGCGCGCCGATGGGCACGCCGCGCAGGGTCGAAGATATCCAGCTCAAGCCGGCCGCCGAGCCGGGGCAGTAACGAAGGCGGCCTTCGCGCTGAGTGCCGGGTTCTAGCGCAAGAACGCGTCGTAGCCGGTCTTGAGGATCAGCGCCGCCACGACGACGATGAACATGCCGCGCACAAAGCCCGAGCCTTTTTTCAAGGCCATCCAGGTGCCCAGCATGCTGCCCAGGATGTTGGCTGCGGCCAGCGGAATCGCAAAGTGCCACCAGACATGGCCCTTGGCGGTGAACAGGATCAGCGCCGCCACATTGGTGGCGATGTTCAGGATCTTGGCACTGGCCGAAGCGTTTAGGAAGTCATAGCCCAGCCAGCGCACCATCAGGAAGACGAAGAAGCTGCCGGTCCCTGGGCCAAAGAAACCATCGTAGAAGCCAATGGTGGCGCCAATAGCGCAGGCGACCCAGGCTTCGGTGCGGCCGCTGTAGCGCGGCGCATGGGTCTGGCCCAGCTGCTTTTTGTACAAGGTGTAGGCCAGCACGGCAATCAGGATGACCGGCAAGGCCTTGCGCAGCATGCTGGGATCGACCACGGTGACGGCCCAGGCCCCCAGCAGCGAGGCGACAAAACCTGCGCCTGCCGCCGGTGCAATGGCGGCCCAGCGCATGTCCACGCGCTTGGCGTACTGGCGCGCCGAGATCAAGGTGCCCCAGACGCCTGCGCTCTTGTTCGTGCCCAGCAAGGTGGCTGGCGGCGCAGAGGGGAAAGCGCCAAACAGTGCGGGCACCAAAATGAGGCCGCCACCACCGACGACCGCATCCACAAAGCCCGCGAACATCGACGCGAAGGTAACGAAGATCCATTCCATGGGGCGAGATTGTCGCACCGCCGCGTGGGGTGCAGCACCGTACCAGGGCCGCTAAATGCAGCGCTGTCAGCGGAACAGACGGGGGCGGTGCTGCCAGGCCGTGATGGGCTGGCCGGCGGGTGCGGAGGCGGGCGGCAGCGAATGCGGCGCCAGAAAAACAAAAGCGCCCGAAGGCGCTTTGAAGGAGCATCTCATTTTTATTGATGCTTTTTATAAATGTTCGAATTGTAGAGATGTCTCCTCGGTCCTCTCGCAGAGCACTGTTTCAGTGCCTCGAGTGCCTCTACTATAGGTCATCGCACCTGCATGGTGCATTGGGATTTACCCCAAAGGTAACTGATTTGGTGCAGATTGCAGGATGCGACCGATTTCTGCCCCTTTCCTGCGCCCAGCCGCCCCATAACGGCAAAAAATGAGACAAAACTGCCGTTTCAGGGCGTGCTGGGTGCTTGATTGTCCTTGAAGAGGGCAGGGTCAGCGCGACGGACGCTGTAACCGCGCTGAAACTCTGCGGCGCACCATCATGGCCCATGGCTGGCGCGTATCCACTCCGAGGCCCGCTCGGCGAGCATCAAGGTCGGCGAGTTGGTGTTGCCGCTGGTGATGGTGGGCATGGCTCCGGCATCGACCACACGCAAACCCCGCACGCCGCGCACGCGCAGCTCGCTGTCGAGCACGGCCATTGGGTCGTGGTCGGCGCCCATCTTGGTGGTGCCCACCGGGTGGAAGATGGTGGTGGCGATATCGCCGGCCAGGCGCGCCAGATCCTCATCGCTTTGGTATTGCGCGCCGGGCTTCCATTCCACCGGCTGGTACTTGGCCAGCGCCGGCTGGGCGGCGATGCGGCGGGTCACGCGCAGGCTGTCGGCTGCCACCTGGCGGTCCTCGGCGGTGGACAGGTAGTTGGGCGCAATCGCCGGGGCAGTGCGGAAGTCTGCGTTCTTGATCTGCACCGTGCCGCGGCTCGTGGGGTTGAGGTTGCAGACGCTGGCGGTGAAGGCCGGAAAGCTGTGCAGCGGCTGGCCAAAGGCGTCGAGCGACAGCGGCTGCACGTGGTACTGGATATTGGGGTGGGGCTGGCTCGCGCTGCTGCGGGTGAAGGCGCCCAGTTGCGAGGGCGCCATGCTCATCGGGCCGCTGCGCTTGAGCAGGTATTCCAGTCCGATCTGGGCCTTGCCCCAGAGGTTGCTGGCCAACACGTTCAAGGTGGGCGCGCCATCGATCTTGAAGACCGAGCGGATCTGCAGATGGTCCTGCAGATTGGCGCCGACGCCGGGCAGGTCATGCTGCACGGCAATGCCATGCTGCTGCAGCAAGTCACCAGGCCCAATGCCTGAGAGCTGCAGAATCTGCGGCGAGTTGATGGCGCCCGCGCTCAGCACCACTTCCTTGTCGGCCTTGACGATGGTCATCTCGGTGCCGGTCCAGACCTCCACCCCGGTGCAGGCGAGCTGGCCGTCGGCCTGGCGCTCGAGCACCAGGCGGCTGACCTGGGCATTGGTCCACATCTCGAAGTTGGAGCGGCCGTAGCAGGTAGGGCGCAAAAAGGCCTTGGCGGTGTTCCAGCGCCAGCCGTTTTTCTGGTTGACCTCGAAATAGCCCACGCCTTCGTTGCTGCCCCGGTTGAAGTCATCGGTGGCGGGGATGCCCGCTTGCTGGGCGGCTTGCGCAAAGGCGTCCAGAATGTCCCAGCGCAGGCGCTGCTTCTCGACGCGCCACTCGCCGGTGCTGCCGGTGCGGCGGTTGCCATGCCACTGCGCAAAGCTGGGGCTGGTCTCGCCTTCCTGGTCCAGGCGCCAGTGGTCTTCATGGCGCTTGAAGTAGTTGACCGTGTCATTCCAGCGCCAGCGGGCGTCGCCGGTCAGCTCGGCCCAGTGGTCGTAGTCGCGCGACTGGCCGCGCATGTAGATCATGCCGTTGATGCTGGAGCAGCCGCCCAAGGTCTTGCCGCGCGGGTAGAGCAGGCTGCGGCCGTTGAGCCCGGCATCGGGCTCGGTCTTGTACAGCCAGTCGGTGCGCGGGTTGCCGATGCAGTACAGGTAGCCCACGGGGATGTGGATCCAGTGGTAGTCATCGCGCCGGCCCGCCTCGATCAGCAGCACCCGGTTATGGGTCTTGGCGCTGAGGCGGTTGCACAGCAGTGCGCCCGCCGTGCCTCCCCCGATGACGATGTAGTCGAAACTTGTGTTGTCTCCAGATTGCATGTGCGGTCTTTTTCTCATTGGGAGTATGGGGCTCCCTCGGTCCATCGAATCGGCAAGTTTGTGAGCAGTATGCCGGGCTTGCCAAGCGGGAAAACCAATGCCCTGTCACCCATCGCGCCTACTGCCTGCCCGTGGCCGCCCGGCGTAGTGTAGATGCCGCACAAGCGCGGCTCGGCGATGCCTTCCTACAGCGGCACGCGCTGTGATCGCCAGCCCGCTGGGTGCGCCTGGGTGACAGACCGGCTATAGTGCGAATGGCGTGCGCGCAGGGCGACACGCTTTGTTTTTGGACCCATGGACGATACAGCCCCTCATCTACAGCAACTTCAGGACGGCACGCAGCGCTGGGCGCAGCTGCGTGGGCGCTGGGGTGCGGCAGAGCTGGGCCAGCGCCCGCTGTGGCGTGAGCTGCGCCGCCAGCTCGATGGCGCCGCGCCCAGCGCGCAGCAGGGCTGGGACCTGAGCGAAGTGCAGTGGCTCGACCATGTGGGCGCGCAGCTCCTGTGGGACCACTGGGGCCAGCAGTGGCCTGCGCAGCTGCGCACCACCGAGCTGCAGCGCCAGATGCTTGAACGGGTCGCGTCGCTGACGATGGGCTGCCCGCCGGAGACCAAGGTCAACTGGTGGGGCTGGCTGATCCAGCTGGGCCTGGTGCTGCTGGGCTTCATGGCCCATGTGCGCAGCATGGTCGAGATGGTGGGGCAGCTGCTGCTCGATGTGCTGCGCCTCATCAAGAACCCGCTGCGTGGCCCTTGGCGCGATGTATCGGGCCATCTGTATGCGATGGGGGCCACCGCGCTGCCGATCACCGCCCTGGTGGGCTTTTTGATTGGCGTGGTGCTCGCCTACCTGATGTCGCTGCAGCTGCGCCAGTTCGGTGCCGATGCCTTCATCGTCAATATTCTGGGCATCTCGCTGGTGCGCGAGCTGGGGCCCTTGCTGGGCGCCATCCTGGTAGCCGGCCGTACCGGCTCGGCCATTACCGCGCAGATCGGCGTGATGCGGGTCAACGAAGAACTCGATGCGATGCAGGTCATGGGCATTGCGCAGGGCTACCGCCTGGTGATGCCGCGCGCGCTGGCGCTGGCGCTGGCGATGCCGCTGGTGTCGATGTGGACCACGGTCTGCGCGCTGGTGGGCGGCATGATGGCCGCCGATGCCGCCATGGGCGTATCGCCCGCCTATTTTCTGCAGGCCATGCCCGGCGCGGTCGATATTGCCAACCTCTACCTGGCGCTGGCCAAGTCGGTCACCTTTGGGGTGGCGATTGCGCTGATTGCCTGCCACTGGGGGCTGGAGGTCGAGCCCAACACCCAGAGCCTGGGCCGGGGCACGACCTCGTCGGTGGTGATCTCGATCACCGCGGTGATCGTGCTTGATGCGATCTTTGCGATCGCGTTCCGCAAGGTGGGGTTCTAGCGATGAGCCATGCCATCTCCCAACCCCCCAGCGCGCCGACCAGCGATGAGAAAGTGGTCGAGATCCGCAAGCTCTGGACCGTGTTCGGCCAGGGCGACCGGGCCTTTGCGATCCACCAGGACCTGGACATGTCCGTCTACCGGGGCGAGATCCTGACCCTGGTGGGCGGCTCGGGCACCGGCAAATCGGTGCTGCTGCGCCAGATGCTGGGGCTGCTGCACCCGGCCAAGGGCGAGGTGCTGGTGATGGGCCAGCCCGTCAAGGAGCTGAGCCTGCGCGGCGCAGCCTCGCGCATCGGCATGCTGTTCCAGCAAGGCGCGCTGTTCTCGGCCTTCAATGTGCTCGAGAACATCGCGTTCCCGCTCAGCGAGCAGGGCACGCTGCCCAAATCCGTGGTGCATGATGCGGCCATGGTCAAGCTGCAGATGGTGGGCCTCAAGCCCGAGCATGCCACCCGCATGCCCTCTGACCTGTCGGGCGGCATGATCAAGCGCGTGGCGCTGGCCCGGTCGCTGATCATGGACCCGCCCCTCTTGCTGCTCGACGAGCCCACGGCCGGGCTCGACCCCAACAGCTCGGACGAGTTCTGCGCGCTGCTCAAGGACCTGCATGCCGAGCTGGGGCTGACCGTGGTCATGGTCACCCACGACCTCGATACCTTGTTTGCACTGTCCACCCGCGTGGCAGTGCTGGCCGAAAAAAAGGTGATTGTCTCGGGCACACCGGCCGATGTGGTGCAGTTCAAGCACCCCTTTATTGAACATTTCTTCCTGGGTGAGCGTGGACGCCGTGCAATGGCTCCAGTGGCGCTTGGTGGGGTGAAGGAATAGCTATGGAAAACAAATCACACGCACTGGCGGCTGGATTGTTTGTGGTCTTGCTCACGGCGCTGGTCATCTTCCTGAGCCTGTGGATGGGCCGGGACAACACGAACTACATCCGCTATGAACTGTCCACCCGCGAGACCGTCAGCGGCCTGCAGCCGCAGGCAGCGGTGCGCTACAAGGGGGTGGCCGTGGGCCGCGTGACCAAGATCGAGTTCGACCCGGCCCGCGACGGCACGGTGCTGATCATCATTGCGGTCAACGCGGAAGCGCCCATCACGCAGACCACCTACGCAATGCTCGGCTACCAGGGGGTCACGGGCCTCGCCCATATCCAGCTCGATGACGACAACACCGAGACCACGCCGTTGCCCCCCGGCCCCGACGGCATTCCGCGCCTGCGCGTCAAGCCCTCACCGTTTGGCCAGATTGCCGAGCAGGGGCCCATCATCTTGCAGCAGGTGGAAGACGCGACGCGCAAGGTCAACGACCTGCTCAGCGAGGACAACCAGCAGGTGCTGGTGGACAGCATGAAGAGCCTGGGCCAGGCAGCGCAGAGCCTGGAGCAGCTGAGCAAGCGCCTGATGGTGACGGTCGATACCAAGCTCGACCCGGCCCTCGCCAGCCTTCCTGCCATCGCGCAGGATACGCGCAAGACACTGGCGGGTATCCAGAAGACCTCCAATGACGTGAGCACGGCAGTGGGCAGCCTGGCGGCCAAGGGCGGCGTGGTGGACCAGATGGGCCAGGCGGTCGAGAAGGTGAGCGATGCGGCCGACAACTTCAACCGCAGCACCTTGCCGGCGATGGGCCGCACCATGCATGACGTGGGCTCGGCCGCACGCCGCATGGGCGATACGGCCGATGCGTTCAAGAACAACCCGCAGTCTCTGATTTATGGCAGCTCCAATGCGCTGCCGGGCCCTGGCGAGCCAGGTTTTGTAGCCCCTGCCGCCGCAGGCAGCGGCCGATAGGATGGATGCCATGATTTCTACTTCCCTGCGTGCGCCCTGGGTCCGCCGCCTGCAAGGCGCGGGCCGCGCAGCCCTGGTGGCTGCGTCGGTGGCGGTGCTGGCCGCTTGCTCGGCCCTGCCGCAAAAGCCCCAACCCGTCGCCCGTTATGACTTTGGCCCGGCGGTCGCGCCG
>NZ_APCR01000490.1:0-7074 GCF_000410635.1 Comamonas sp. B-9 | reverse complement strand
CTGCCGAGCAGCAGCACGGCGACGCCGCAGACGGCCAGTGCCAGGCCCGCCAGCCGGCGGCGGCTCAAAGGCTCGCGCCCCGACAGAGCTGCCAGGCACCAGGTAAAGAGCGGCATGGTGGCAAACACCAGCGCGCAGGTGGAGGCGGGCAGGCGCGCCAGTGCATGGTTGAGCAGCAGGACCAGCAGCGCAAACTGCGCGACGCCCAGCAGGGCAATGGCCAGCGCATCTCGGGCGCGGTAGCGCGGCCAGGTGGCAAGCAGTGCAGGGCCGGCGAGGATCGCCAGCCCGATGGCATAGCGCAAAAATGCCAGACTGGCTGGCGAGGCAGCAGGCGATAGCGCGCTGGTGGAGACCATGGCCGCGCCCACCAGCATGCCGGTGGTGGCCGCTGCCCACAGCGCTGGCTGGCGCGCCTGCATCGCCCACCTAGGCGCTGTGCCGGCGGCGGCTGAACTGCTGCTCGACCACGGTCGAGCCCCATTGCTGGCCGGCCTCTTCATGCACCAGCGCAAAGCCCAGCGATTCGTAGAGCTTGCGTGCCGCATCCAGTCCCTGGAAGGTCCAGAGCTCGGTGCTGGCAAAGCCGCGCTGGTCGCAAAAGGCGAGGGCCTGCGTCAGCAGCTGGCGGCCGATGCCGCCGCCGCGGCAGCCGTCATCCAGAATGAACCAGCGCAGATGCGCCTGGTTGTTGCCCAGGTCCTGTCCGTCAATCGCGACGGAGCCGACGATGCGCTCGTTGTGCACCGCCGTCCAGATCTGGTTGCAAGGCTCGCCCAGGCGGCCGCTGAATTCGGCAAGGCCCGAGGCCACCTTGCTTTCAAAGAAAGCGCCAAAGCCCCAGTGCCGGGCATAGAACACGGCATGCATCTCGGCCACGCGGCCGATAACGCCGGGCCGGTAGCCGCTGTGAATCTGGATACTGCTCGTGGCCGAGGTGGCAGCGCTGCCCTGGCCCGGCGCGCTGCCCAGCCGGTGCGCCTGCAAGGCCTGGGCATAGGCCGTCAGCCCCTGCGCCACGGACTGCTGCAGCGAGGGGTTGAGTTGCGCCAGCGCACTGCGCACCTGGGTCTGGCCATAGGCATGGATGCCTGCGACCGTGCGTTGGCCTTGCGCTGACAGCTGCAGCTGCTTGGCGCGGGCATCGTCTGCGCAGGGCTCTTCTTGCAGCTCGCCATTGGCGATCAGCTTGGCCAGCATGCGGCTGACGCTGGATTTGTCCAGCCCCAGATACTCTGCCAACTGGGCGGCGGTGACCTGGCCATGCGCATCGATTTCCAGCAGCGCATGGACAGTTGAGGCCGAATAGGGCGTCGCGGCCAAGGTGTTGGCCATAAAGCCCAGCTCCCGCACCATGGTGCGCGAGGCGCTGCGGATGTGGTTGACCAGGGGGGTGTCGGTAGCGGCTGCCATGCGTCTCTCCAGTGTTTGGTTGCAATATACAACTTTTTGGTTGTGTGATGCAACTTTTTTGGAGAGGCCGGCAGCTGCCCGCCCATCCGCAGCGCTTAGGCGGCATCCAGCCGGTAGCTGGATACGGCCAGCCCGCCCATGAAGTTGTCTTCATGGTACACACGCACGGCGCGGTCGCCTTCGGCGGCGCCGACGGCCACCATCAGCGGCAGCAGATGCTCTTCACGCGGATGGGCGATGCGTGCGGCGGGGGCGTCTTCCCAGTCCAGCAGGCGCTGGCTGCGGCTGGCGCTGTCCAGCTGCAGCATGGTCTCGGCCAGCCAGTCGTCAAAGGCTTTGGAGGGCACACGGGCCTGCGGTCCAAAGGCACGCAGGTTGTGGTACGACAAGCCGCTGCCGATGATCAGCACATTCTCATCGCGCAAGGCGGCCAGCGCGCGGCCTAGCGCCAGGTGCTCTGCCGGGTCCAGGCCCCGGCGCAGCGACAGCTGCACCACCGGCACATGGGCCTCGGGGTAGATCGCGGCCATGGGCGAGAACATGCCGTGGTCATAGCCGCGCTGGGCGTCCTGCTGCACGGCAATGCCGGCCTGGGCCAACAGGCCCGCCACACGACCGGCCAGTTCAGGCGAACCTGGCGAGCGGTAGTGGACCTGGTAGGTATGGGCCGGAAAACCGCCGTAGTCATAAATCATGCCGGGCTGGGAGGTGGACTGCACGGTAAAAGTATCGGCCTCCCAGTGGGCCGACACCATCAGGATCGCGCGCGGTGTGCGGCCGATCTGGCGCGGGATATCGGCCAAGGAGGCTGCCAGCTGCGCATAGTAGTCATGCATCTCGGGCATCCAGGGCCAGGGGCCGCCGCCATGCGAGATAAAGTAGACGGGCAGGCGGCTGCCGCTGGTGCTGGCGGGGGTGTTGGTCGTGGTGGTCGTCGTCGTGGTCATATGGAAAACTCCTTGCGTCCAATGTAGTAGCTGCCTAAAAGGAAACCAAGTAGCTAGAATGCAGCGGTTGATTTCTTATTAAGAAACTATGGACCAGCTCACCAGCATGCAGGTGTTCCAGGCGGTGGTGGACAACGGCAGCTTTGCCCAGGCTGCTGAACGCCTGGGCATCTCGGCGCCGATGGTCAGCAAGCATGTGGCCCAGCTGGAGCAGCGCCTGGGCGCGCGCCTGCTCAACCGCAGCAGCCGCCATATCAGTCTGACCGAGGCGGGCCAGCGCTGGTATGCGCAAAGCAGCCTGGCGCTGGAGATGCTGGACGCTGCCGCCCAGGAGATCGGCCAGCATAACCAGGCCCCCAGTGGCCAGCTCAAGATCAGCGCGCCGGTCTGGTGCGCCACGCCGCAGATGGCGCGCATCCTGGCGCGCTACCGCGCCCGCTACCCGCAGGTGCTGGTCGACATCCACCTGGACAACCACAAGATCGACCTGGCCACCGCCGGCTATGACATGGCTTTGCGCGCCTCGTCCGACCCCGCGCCGCATCTAATTGCCCGCCCGCTGTGCCAGGTGCCGTTCTACCTGGTGGCCAGCCCCGCTTACCTGGAGCAGGCCGGCCCGCCCCAGCAACCTGCCGACCTGGCCCAGCACCCTGCCGTGCTGCCCAGCTATGTGTCGCTCAGCCCCATGCAGCTGAGCCAGCCCGGTGGCCGCAGCGCGCCGCTGCACTTGCAGCCGGCCCTGCTGTCCGATGATTCCAACCTCAGCCTGCATGCGGTGCGCGCCGGCATGGGTCTGGGCTTTTTGCCATCCTGGCTGGTCGAGGACGACCTGCGCAGCGGCCAGCTGCAGCGGGTGCTGCCGCAGTGGGATGCGCTGACGGTGACCCTGTATGCGATCTACACCAGCCGGCGCTACCTGGCCCCCAAGGTGCGCAGCTTTATCGATTGCCTGTCGCAGGAGCTGGGCTGATTGAGGTAAAGATCTAGATTTTTGATAGGACTTGAGCAAAACACTGAGAGGCTTGGTCTAGCTTGCATAATCCCCTAAAAGGAGAAAGTGTATGAGTGCTAATGGTGGGGATTCCAAGGTGGCAGTTCTGGTCGATTGCGACAATGCCACTCCAGAGATTCTGGAGTTCGCTTTGCGAGTGGTACCTCAATTTGGCCGTGTGGTTCTCAGGCGTGGGTATGGCAACCACACTACTTTGGCAAACCGGTGGCAGGAAGCCTTGGTCAGATTGGCATTCACCCCGTGTCTTCAATACCAGTACGCTGCGGGAAAAAACACTTCAGATATTGCGCTGGCACTCGATGCCATGGAAGCGTTATTCGACGAGAGGGCTGACACTTTTTGTCTGGTCACCAGCGATTCTGACTTTGCCTATCTATGTCGCAAATTGCGAGAGCGAGGCGCCACCGTGCATATTGTGGGAGAAGCTAAAAGTCCCGATGCGCTGCGGAATGCCAGTGACCAGTTTTTCGAATGGGTTCCTCCAACTGTTAAAGCCACATCAGAGCAGATTCCGGCATTGATTCAAAAGGCAGAGGGTTCCAAAAAGGATGACGCAAAAGCGGTAGCTAAACACCGACCTTTGTTCGTGGTTGAAGCTGTCAAATTGCTCGCGGCGGAAACCGTTGAGGGTAAAGTCCAGCTTGGGCCACTAGGAACCTATCTTAGAAGAACTTACCCCTCCTTTTCTCCCAAAATCTATGGACATTCCGGGTTGATGGCTATGCTAAATACATATGATCGTCTCACCGTAGAGCAGGTTGTCAAAGGATCATGGCTCGTAAGCCTTTCTGAGGCATCGGGTAAATGAGTTTTCCGTTCCTAAGGGTGAATTATTCAGTGCGTCTGAATGTCAAATTGATCCGTTGACTTTGAACCAATGGATGTGCCACCGGACTGACAGCATCGCGCACCGGCATCACCCCGTGGTAGCGCATGCGGTCCACGCCACCCCAGACCACCACATCGCCATGCTGCAGTGGCAGCTTTTGCGTGGCATCGGCGCGCTGGTCGCCGCCCCACAGAAAAATGGCGGGCAGGCCCAGTGATACCGACACGATCGGGTGGCGGGCATCGCCTTCGTCCTGGTGCAGGGTCAGGCGGGTGCCAACGCTGTAGCGGTTGATCAGGCAGGCATTGGGCGCAAAGGGTGGCAGCTCGGCGGCTTCTGCCGCCTGCGCGGCCAGCGCTGCGAAGGCGGGTGGCATGGCGGGCCAGGGCTGGCCGCTCAAGGGGTCGCTGGCGCTGTAGCGGTAGCCATGCGGGTCGCTGTACCAGCCAAATGCGCCGCAGTTGCTCATCGCCACCTGCATAGGGCGCCCGCCCGGGGTGCGCAAATGCCGAAACGGCGCCTGCTGCACGATGGCCTGCACCTGGCGCAGCAAGTCATCCTCCCAGCGCAGCGCAAAGCCGCGCAGCACGCAGGCCTGGCGGCCAATGGCAATGCGCTCCCAAGGCGGCTTGCCGTCATCGGCGGCGGGGCTGAACAGGTCTTGCATGGGGCTATTGTGCCCCTGCGGGCATAAAAAAACCGCAGGGCCTGTGGCAGGCACTGCGGTGGGATGTGGTGGTCGTAGTGGGACTTGAACCTACGACATCAGCATTATGAATGCTGCGCTCTAACCAACTGAGCTATACGACCGACGGCCTCCATTGTAGGGGCGGATGGGCGGCGTACCGGCTGCTGGCCGCGACTTTTTCGGCACGACTTGCAGCCATCAAAACGGATGCGCCAAAGAGAAAAGCCGCAGTGATTGTGCAATCACTGCGGCTTGAAACCTGGTGGTCGTAGTGGGACTTGAACCTACGACATCAGCATTATGAATGCTGCGCTCTAACCAACTGAGCTATACGACCGACGGCCTCCATTGTAGGGGCGGATGGGCGGCGTACCGGCTGCTGGCCGCGACTTTTTCGGCACGACTTGCAGCCATCAAAACGGATGCGCCAAAGAGAAAAGCCGCAGTGATTGTGCAATCACTGCGGCTTGAAACCTGGTGGTCGTAGTGGGACTTGAACCTACGACATCAGCATTATGAATGCTGCGCTCTAACCAACTGAGCTATACGACCGACGGCCTCCATTGTAGGGGCGGATGGGCGGCGTACCGGCTGCTGGCCGCGACTTTTTCGGCACGACTTGCAGCCATCAAAACGGATGCGCCAAAGAGAAAAGCCGCAGTGATTGTGCAATCACTGCGGCTTGAAACCTGGTGGTCGTAGTGGGACTTGAACCTACGACATCAGCATTATGAATGCTGCGCTCTAACCAACTGAGCTATACGACCGGCAGAACGAAATTATATACCGAAAATTTGGGCCGGCGATCAATGTCGCCAGGTTTTGTCAAAATTGGGCCATTTGGCGTGGCGGGCGCCGGCCGTGCCTGTACTGGCCGTGCCTGTACCGGCCGTGCCTGTACCCATTGGCCTGGCGCCAACGGCACCGCTACGCCGATCAGCTGTTGCTGAACTGGGCCGGGCGCTTGTTGACGAACGCGTCCATGCCTTCCTTCTGGTCATTGGTCGCGAACAGCGCGTGGAACAGGCGGCGCTCGAACATCACGCCATCGTTGAGGCTGCCCTCGAACGCGCGGTTCACCGATTCCTTGGCGGCCATCACGGCCAGCTGCGAGAAGCCGCTGATGATGATGGCCGCGCCCAGCGCCTCTTCCATCAGCTTGTCCACAGGCACGACGCGGCTGACCAGGCTGGCACGCTCGGCCTCGTCGGCGTTCATCATGCGGCCGGTGAGGGCCAGGTCCATGGCCTTGGCCTTGCCCACGGCGCGGGGCAGGCGCTGCGTGCCGCCGGCGCCGGGGATGACGCCCAGCTTGATCTCGGGCTGGCCAAAGCGGGCGTTGTCGGCGGCGATGATGAAGTCGCACATCATGGCCAGCTCGCAGCCGCCACCCAGTGCGTAGCCGCTGACGGCGGCAATGACGGGCTTGCGGATGCTGCGGATCGCTTCCCAGTTGCGGGTGATGTAGTCGCCGCCATAGGCATCGGCAAAGCTGTACTTGGCCATGGCGCCAATGTCGGCACCTGCGGCAAAGGCTTTTTCGCTGCCGGTGATGATCATGCAGCCAATGTTCTTGTCGGCGTCAAAGGCCTTGAGCGCCTCCCCCAGCTCATTCATCAGCTGGTCGTTCAGCGCGTTCAGCGCCTTGGGGCGGTTGAGCGTGATGATGCCCACCTTTTCGGCTTCGACGCGCACTTCGATCATTTCATAGGCCACGGTCTATCTCCTTGGGTTTGTGGGGCAGCAGCGGCCTGCTGGCGCCCGCATGGTCGACAGGCATCCTACACCAAGCGGGCTGTTGCGGCGCAGCAGCCTGCGCAAGATGGCGCTTTTTGGGTGCAGGTGGGCGCGCCGCTATCGGCGATCAGCGCCCATCCAGCCAGAGATTGACCAGATTCACATCGGTGACAGCCAAGGTGACCGTATCACTCTGGCTGGCAGTTTTTGGAGGCTTCTTGCGGCCTTTGGCTGCGGCGCTGGCGGCGCGCTCGGGCAAGGCCAGCGGCAGGCGCAGCAGGCGTTTGTCGCGGGCCACCAGGGCCACCAGGGCCAGCACCTGCTGGGCATCCCCGGCGTACAGCGGCAGGTCGTCGAGCTTGTGCAGGCGCCAGCCACCGCTCTGGGCGCTGGCCTGCAGCGGTTCGATGCCCAGCCATTCGTCGCCCGCCATCATGCCCGCGGCCTC
>NZ_KE148571.1:1681-1971 GCF_000410635.1 Comamonas sp. B-9 | reverse complement strand
CCAGCGGCCTCGCGGGCCAGGTGGCGCGCGGCTGCATCCAGCGCCAGCGGGCCCTGAACTGCGGCGGCCTCCAGCGGCGGCTGGGCCTGCATCCAGCGCGTGATGGGCGCGCGGAACACGCTCAAAGTGCCGGTCAGAAAGATCGCGCACAGCAGCCAGCCGCTGACCAGGCCGCACCAGGTGTGCAGCCAGGCCATGCGTTGGCGAAACTCGCCTGCCATCTGCGCAGACGAGGTTTAGAACGAGCCGCGCAAGGTCAGCATCGCGTTGCGCGGATCGCCATAGTGGCT
>NZ_KE148571.1:0-1671 GCF_000410635.1 Comamonas sp. B-9 | reverse complement strand
GTGGCTGCTGTTGACCAGGTTGCCGATGGACGAGTAGTAGCGCTTGTTGAACATGTTGTTGAAGTTCAGGCTCAGCTGCCAATGCGGGTCGATCTGGTAGCGCACATAGCTGCTCCAGACGGCGCGGCCCGGGGCATTGAGGCTGATCGCGCCGATCTTGCGGTAGGAGGCGCTTTGGGTGTTGACGCCGCCGCCGATGGTGAGCGCGTTCCAGTCGCCGGGCAGGCGGTAGGTGGTCCACAGGCGCAGCAGGTGCTTGGGCGTGTAGCTGTTGAAGTCCAGCCCTT
Organism: Comamonas sp. B-9; assembly: GCF_000410635.1. Classification (NCBI taxonomy): domain Bacteria; kingdom Pseudomonadati; phylum Pseudomonadota; class Betaproteobacteria; order Burkholderiales; family Comamonadaceae; genus Comamonas; species Comamonas sp. B-9. The sequence goes on along the minus strand of NZ_KE148571.1, from coordinate 1,384 downwards.
CGTTGTTGATGTCGCGCTTGTAGGTGTTGCGGTTGAATGTGTAGCCGGCAAACAGGTTCCAGCCCCGGCTCAGCTCGCCGCTGATCTCGGCATCAAAGCCCTGGCTGCGCACGCGCCCGTCGTCGGTGTAGCAGTAGTAGCCATCGCGGCAGTCGGGGCCGGAGGCGATGTCTTCGGTGGCGCGGTTCTTCTGGTCAACGCGGTACAGCGCAAACGAAGTGTTGGCGCGGCCGCCCAGGATCTCGCCCTTCAGACCCAGCTCATAGGTCGCGCCCTGGATGGGTTTCAGGTTCTGGCCCGCTGCATTCAGCGATGCCTGGGGGTTGAAGATATCGGCATAGCTGGCGTAGGCCGACCACTGCGGGTTGAGGGCGTAGATCAGCCCGGCAAAGGGCATGAAACGGGTGTTGGCCTGGTGCGAGTTCGAGGTGACGACATTGCCGGTCGTCGTCGTGATCAGTTCGTATTCGGACCTGTAGTTGCCCAGGCGTCCGCCCATCACCAGCTTGAGTGGATCGGTCAGCTGCAGGCGCAGCGCGCCATAGGCGCCCACCTGGCGCGTGGTACCCAAAAAGCGCTCGGTGTTGGCGTAGCGAATCGCTTCGTTGCTGGGTTCTTCTCGGAAAGGGTTGGGGTCGAACACATTGATCGGCACTGCCGGTGTGATCGAGCTGTAGTCGCTGGTGGCCTTGCCCCGACTGTAGCTGGTGCCCAGCACCAGTTGGTGCTCGCGCCCAAAGGCGCTGAAATCGCCGACCAGGCTGGCGTCCAGGCCCGATGCGCTCTGGTCGGCCTGGGTCAGGTTGGTGACAGTGGCGCCCAGGCCGGTGGCAGCGGCCACGGCGCGCTGGGACGAGGCGTACTTCATGTCCAACTCCTCCTTGACATGCAGGGCCGAGACCTTGGCGCGCCATTGGCTGTTGAACTGGTGGTTCAGGTCTGCATACAGCGTTCGGGTGTTGTTGTTCTGGCGGTTCCAGATGGCGCCCAGGTAGGTGGAGCGGGGCAGCGCGATGTCGCGGCCATCGCTGTAGTGCGGCAGGCCCGAGATAAAGGGCCGGCCCTTGAAGGACTCGTAGCTGGCGCCCACGCTGACCTGGGTCTGGGGCGAGATGTCGTACTCCAGGGTGCCGTACAGGGTGCCGTTGCGTTGGTTGGCGTAGTCGATGAAGGAGTGCTGGTCGTCCACATCGATGACGGCGCGGCCGCGCAGGCTGCCTTCGGCGTTCAGCGCGCCGCTGCCATCGATTTGCGCGCCATAGCGGTCCCAGGAGCCGGCCTTGGCGGTGACGGTGACGCCGCCTTCCTTGAGCGGGCGCTTGCGCGCCAGGTTGACGGCGCCGCTCGGATCGCCCCCGCCTTGCAGCAGGCCGGCCGAGCCGCG
>NZ_APCR01000512.1:0-2171 GCF_000410635.1 Comamonas sp. B-9 | reverse complement strand
CCCGGCCCGCGACGCCATACGGCGCCAGCGCCAGAGCGCCCCGGGCATCCCCGCGCTGATGGAGGGCCTGCGCGGCGCGCCAGGCCTGGCGCTGCGCTATGCCAGCTTTCCCGGTGCCGACCATGGCAGCGCCATGCTGCCAGCGGCACAGAAGGCGCTGGCAATGGCGATCGAGGACTGAGTGCCATGTCCGAGCCCGCGCTGACAAGCCTCAGCACCCAAGGCCAGGTCGCCACCCCGGAGGCCAGCCGCTATCTGCAGCGCCTGTGCTACCACTTCAGCCGCAAGATCAGCGTGCAGTACGACAGCCACCAGGGCGAGGCCCAGTTCCCCTGGGGCCACTGCAGCCTGCGGGCCGAGGGCGACATGCTGTCCTTTGTCTGCAGCGCTGACAATGCCGAGGCACTGGCCAGGGTACGCCATGCAATCGACGCGCATGGGCGCTGTTCTCGCGCAAGAACCCGATGGTGGTGGCCTGGGTGTAAGAACCTGTTCAAAGACCGTTTAGCGCTTGGCTTGCTCGTAGAGGCCTTGCACCTTGGGCACATTGGCCTGCAGGCTGGCGATGCGGTTGGGTCCGGTCGGGTGGGTGGACAGAAAGCCAATGCCGCCCTTGCCGGTGGCCGCGCCCATCTTCTCCCACAAGCTGACGGCGGCCTGCGGTGCATAGCCGGCACGTGCAGCGATCTCCAGCCCCACCAGATCGGCATCGGATTCATCGGAGCGGCTGAACTTGAGCGTCAGCAGCTGGCCGCCCAGGTTGGCGGCGGCGGTACCCATATCGCCCAGGCCAAAAATCGCCGCGCCCAGGCGGATGCCCAGCCCGGTGGCCTGGGTCTTGGCCAGCTGCTCGCGGGAATGCTCGCGCAGCGCATGGGCCATCTCATGGCCCATCACCATCGCAATCTCGTCGTCACTCAGCTGGAGCTGGTCAATGAGCCCGGTGTAGAACACGATCTTGCCGCCGGGCATGCAAAAGGCGTTGACCTGCTTGCTGCCGATCAGGTTCACCTGCCACTTCCAGTCCTTGGCGCGCGGGTTCCAGGGCAGGGCCTGTGCAATCAGGCGCTGGGCAATCGTCTGCAGGCGCTGCAGCTGGGCATTGCCCGGCCCCGCCAATGCGCCCTGCTGCTTGGCCTGCGCCAGCAGCTCCCCGTACTGCTGCTGCGCCGCCTGCTCCAGCGCTTCGGCCGGCACCAGGTTGCGCAGCGCCGATGACTTGCCTACATCCACCTGCGCCCAGGCACTGCCCGCGCTACCGGCACCCACCACGGCAGCCCCTGCGACCAGGGTCTGCAGCCAGGCGCGGCGCCCATGGCAGGCACAGCTGAACAATGGTGAGGGATGGGGCAGATCAGGCATTCCAGTTCCAATCATGAAAACACGATGTTTGCACAAGTTTTTAACCAGCTTGTGGCTAAAACTATCGCCCTGGCCCAACAAGCAGATCACCGAAGCAAGAGTGTCACCCAATGGCCAAATCCCACTTCGTTGTCTGAACAAATCAAGCCCGCATCTCCGCTTTCACCACCACCCACAGCCCCAGCAGCACCGCCGCCAAGCCCACCCAGGCCACCCAGGGCTGGTGTTCGCCGACGATCCACACGGCCAGCACAAAGGCAGCGACGGGCTCAATCAGGCTGAGCGCCACCCCAGTGGGCCCCGAGATATGGCGCAGGCCCATCGAGAACAGCAAGTGTGCAATGCCCGAGACAACGGCGCCCAGATAGACGACAACCAGTACCGCAGACAGGCTCCACTGCGGCATGCCCGCATACAGCGCGGCCACCGGCAGCGCGAGCAGCGCCGCGCCGCTGAACACATAGAAGTTCACCACCTTGGGGGACATATGGCTGACCAGGCGCTTGTTGACCAGCGCATAGCCGGCATAGGACAGGCCCGCCAGCAGGCACAGCACCAAGCCGGGCCAGGAGACCTGGCTGCTGCCGCCCTCGCCCATCACCATGGCCACACCACCGGCCACGCTGACCAGGGTGCCCAGCCACCACAGCGGCGACAGCGGCGCGCGCAGCACGACGGCCTGCAGCAGGCCCGCCCAGATGGGGCTGCTGCCAATGGCCACGGCCGTGCCCACGCCCACACCGGCCATCTGCAGGCCGGCGTAGAAAAACACGCTGTAGCCGCCAATGCCCAGCGATGCCCAGAAGAAC
>NZ_KE148570.1:2671-7690 GCF_000410635.1 Comamonas sp. B-9 | reverse complement strand
GGCCGCGCTGCGTCCAGCGGCTGCTGAGGGCGCGGGCCAGCCAGTCGAGCACAAAGCCCAGGCAGCCGATGACAACGATGCCGGCCATCAGCTCGTCATAGGCCAGGCGGTCGCGCGTGTCCAGCACAAAATAGCCCATGCCGCTGGAGACGCCCAGCATCTCGGCGGGCACCAGCACAATCCAGCCAATGCCCACCGCCAGCCGAAAACCGGTGAGGATATGGCTGATGCAGCCGGGCAGCACCACGCGGGCAATGGTCTCCCAGCGCGTGGCCGACAGGCTGTGCGCCAGCCGCATCCAGGCCGGGTCCAGCGCAGCCACACCCGCGGCGGTGTTCAGCATGATGGGCCAGACGGTGGCAAAGCTGAGCAGAAAAATCACCGGTGCCTCACCCACGCCCAGCGCCATCACCGCCAGCGGCATCCAGGACAGCGGCGAGACCATGCGCAAGAACTGGAAAGTTGGCCCACTGATACGCGCAAAGAGCGGCGACAGCCCCAGGCACATCCCCAGCGGCACGCCCATGGCCAGTGCCAGGGCCAGCGCAATCGCAATGCGCTCCAGGCTCATGCGGATATGCGGCCACAGCTCGCCACTGCCCAGCAGATGCACGAGCGCCTGGAGCCCGGCCTGCGGCGCAAAGGCGGCGCGGATGGCCTCCACATCGGACAGATGCCGGGCCGCCACCGCCCACAGCGCCAGCGTGATGGCCATGCCCAGCAGCGGCCAGGCCAGGCGCGCCGCCCAGCGTTTGCCAGCCTGCATCATGCGGCAATCACTTCCTTGCGGCTGAAGTCATCGGCATGGCCAAAGGCCTTCAAGCCGCCCACCTGGCTGAGCGCCTGCTTGACAAAGCGGTCATCGACCAGGTCCTTGGCAGCAAAGGCCGGGTCCAGCTCGCGGATAAAGTCCACATTGCCTTCCATCAAGGTGCCCTGCATGGCCTTGACCAGCTCCTGCGTGTAGCTGGGGAAGGGATAGGGCTGGAAGTCGATGCGGCGCTGGTTCCACTCGGGGTGCTGTAGCACGCCCTTGGCGCGGTACTGGTCGAAGTCCTTCAGGTCAAACACCTTTTGCAGCACCGGCAGCGGGTGCGGCGTGTACTTGTTGGCACCGTCCTTGGACATCAGCTCGGCCGTCTCGCCCATGTGGTCGCGCGTCCACAGCTGCGCCTTGACGATGGCCGTGGTCACGCGCTGCGCCCATTCGGGGCGCTCGGCAATGTCGCGCTCGGACAAGGTCACCAGGCAGCAGGCATGGTCCTTCCAGATATCGCCCAGGAAACGCGCCACCTTGCCCACACCCATGGTCTCGGCCACCGCGTTGAACGGGTCGGCCACGATAAAGCCGGACACCGATTTGGAGGCCAGCGCGGCCACCATCTCGGCGGGCGGCACGATCACCAGGTTCACCTCCTTGGCCCCCAGCGCCGTGCCCTTGGGCTTGCTGACCGGCGTGAGCCCGTTCTTGCGCAGCACCTGCTGGATGAGGATGTTGTGGATCGAGTACCAGAACGGAATCGCAAATGTGGTGCCCGCCAGATCGACCACACTGTTGATGTTGGGCGCCACAGTGATGGCCGAGCCGCTCATATGGTTCCAGGCCACCACCTTGGCACCAAACTTGGAGCCATAGCGCACCGACAAGGTGGTGGGCGACAGCAAGTGCACCACGTTCACCTGGCCGGCAATAAAGGCCTCGATCAGCTGCGCCCAGCTGCGAAACAGGCGCGGCTTTTCCGTCTGCAGGCCTTCGGCCTCAAACAGCTTGCGGCTGTGCGCCACAAAGAATGGCGTGGCATCGGTAATGGCCAGGTAGCCGATGCGCACGGGCACATCGTCGCCCTTGAACTTTTGTGCGAAGGCATCGCCCGCGCGCAGCAAAGGCGTGGCCGCTGCGCCGCTGATGGCGGCAATGCGCAGCCAGTCGCGCCGGCTGATGCCGCAGTCGCAGTGGCTGGAGGTGCAAATGTGCTGGTAAGTCATGGTTCTCTCTCCTCGTCGTTGGGGTGTGTCTCAGGTTTGTCAGACGGCCGTGGCCTGCCCGCGCAGGCTTTGCAATGCATGCAAGATCTCCAGCCGCATCGCAGCGACGCGCTCGTCGTCCATGCGCCGTGGGTGCGGAATGTCGATGCGCCAGCTCTGCACGATGCGGCCAGCGCCGGCTTGCACATCGGGCGTGCTGCCCATCAGCAGCACCCGGTCTGCGACCAGCAGGGCCTCGTCGATATCGTGGGTGACCAGGAGCGCTGCGGTATGCCAGCGGTGCACGACCTCCACCAAGAGCGCCTGCATGTCGCTGCGGGTCAGCACATCAAGCGCCGAGAACGGCTCATCGGCCAGCAGCAGGCGCGGCTCGCGCGCCAGCGCACGGGCCAGCGCCGCCCGCTGGGCCATGCCGCCCGAGAGCTGGGCCGGGAAAAGCTTTTCCTTGCCGCGCAGGCCCACGGCCTCGATGCTGGCCTGCACGCGCTGCGCAATCACCGGTTGCGTGGCCTGGGGCTGGTGCTTGAAATCCAGGCCAAAGGCCACGTTGTCCTTTACATTCAGCCAGGGCAGCAGGCTGGCCTGCTGGAACACCACGGCCGCGCGCGGGTGCGGCGCCCGCAACGGCGTATCGAGAAACTGCAGGGTTCCCGCATCGGGCGGTTGCAGCCCCGCCAGCGTGCGCAGCAAGGTCGATTTGCCACAGCCACTGCCGCCCAGCAGCGCCACAATCTCCTGGCTGTCGATATCGATATCGATACCGGCAAACACCGGCTGGCCGGCCCGGTATCCATAGGCCAGGCCCCGGCCCTGCAAGGCCTGGCGGGGTGCAAGGGCTGCCGTCATGCCGACACCTGCGCCGCTTGCTGGGCCAGCTCGCCCTCCAGCTGCGTCAGACTGGGCGTGACAATCGGGATAAAGGCCGACTCGCGCCAGCGGCGGCCAAAATCGCGCTGCTGGTCCTGCAGATAGGCGCGGCCTCCCGTGGCTTGCAGCTCCAGCTGCAGCGCTTGCTGCACGAGGCCTGCCAGGCGCATGCGCAACGCAAACAAGGGGCTGACATCGGCGACCCAGCGGTCATCCAGCACCCCGTCCAGCAGCTCGGCCTCGATCTGGCCCAGCAGCTTCTGCGCCTCAGCCACACGTTCGTGCAAGGGGCCTCGCGCGCCGCCCCCCTGGGCAGCAGCCTGCAGCGCGGCCCGCGCCAGCCCGATCGACAACGCACACTGCATGCCCAAAAAGCCTGGCCGCGCGGCCTTCAGGTACGGAGGCCCGGCCTGGGCCAGCAGCGCATGCGCGGGCACCACCACCTGGTTGAGCTGCAGCGCAGCGGTATTGCTGGCGCGCATGCCCAGCAGGTCCAGATCGGGCGAGCGCACCAGGCCCGGCAGCCCGCTCTCCAGCGCCATCACCATCGGCAGACCGCCGCCTTCGGGCTGCACGGCGGCAGCCACGACAAAGCCCTGGCTGCGCACGTTGGACACCCAAGGCAGCACGCCATCCAGGCTCCAGCCTTGCGCCAGTGGCTTGGCCTGCACCTGCAAGGCCTCGATGCGCGAGAGGAACTTGATCACATTGGAAAGGCCCACCGCCCCGGCGATCTCACCGCGCAGCAAGGCATCCCACCAGCGCTCGCGCGCGGCCTCATTGCCGCTGGCTTGCAGGTAATGGATAAAGGCGCGCTGGCTCCAGAACACAAAGGCCGTCGTCAGCGACAGGCTGGCCACCTCGGCGATCGCGGCAATGGCATCGCGCACATCACCACCATGGCCCCCTTGTGCGACCGGCAGGCCGGTGCGCAGCAGGTCATGGTGGGCCAGCATCGGCAGCACGGTGCTGGCCAGCTCGGCCTGGGTATCGAGCACAAAGGCGCGCTGTGCGATATCGGTTCTTGCGCTGTCGGTCAGCAAGGGGGTGGAAGTGCTCATCGTGTTGGGAGGCCCGCACGGTCGTCTCAGACACACCGGCTGCCGCAGCCCGCCAAGGAGAGCGGTTGGAGAGCACCCGTCGCATGGTCAGTCGCCGGACCGGCAAAAAGTCATGGTGGGAGCGCGGGCAGGCCCCGCGCAAGGATGCTGCAGTCTAACGCAACTGCCTGATAGGCTTATTTGACCAATCGCAGGTGCATCACAGTCACGGCACCGCCAAATCCTGGGCGCGCAGCCATTGCTCGCGCATCTGCGCCTCCAGCGCCAGCAGGCTCTCGGGCGAGCCGCCGCCGCCGACGGCCTGGATGCCCTGCAGCTGCTGCTGGATCTCGGGCTTGGCCAGCAGCTGGGCGACGGCCTGCTGCAGTTCGCGGTTGGCGGCGGCATCGGAGTTGGCAGCGGCCCAGAGGATGAAGTGGTCGTAGACCGCCAAACCTGCCAGCAAGGCATGGGCGCCCAAGGTGGGCCAGGTGATGCCATCGAGGCTTTGCGGATGGGCCGGGTCGGCCGTGGTGCCCAGCACCCGCAGCTGGCCACGCCGCACCGCGGTGGCTACGCCATTCACAGGCGCCAGCACCAGCTCCACCGCATGCGCCTGGGTCACCACATCGGAGTCGGGGTACCTGCCGGGGAAGACCACGCGCTGCAGGTCCACGCGGCTGCGCGCCAGCAGCTGGGCCAACGCCAGCTGCCCGATCCAGCCATCCTCTCCGGTGCCCACCCGCAACCGGCCCGGGTGGGAACGGGCGTAGGCCAGCAGATCATCGGTGCTATGGATGCCCAGCGCATCGGCCTGGGTGCTATCGATGGCCAGCACCCAGGGCTGCGACGCAACCAGGGTCACCGGCTTTAGCGATCGCAGCGCCGTATCGATGGGGGGCCCTTGGTGCAGGCCCGGGAGTCCGCCGCGCGGAAGGGTCATGGCGGTGAACAGAACCTGGCGGTTGCCGCCTTGGGCAGCCAGCCGCTCGTAGTCGGCCACGCTGGCATCGGGCAGATGTGTCACCTCGACCTGGCGGCCCAGCAGCGCCGGCAAATGGGCGGCCAGCATCTGGGCATAGTGGCCGTTGCGGCCACCGGCGGGCGATGGCACGGTGATCTGCAG